>JBANFU010000079.1:0-4943 GCA_037975865.1 Bacteroidota bacterium | reverse complement strand
TGGTTCATATCGCTGGCAACTGAATTTTAATACAGGAGGAAGCGAAGTTGCCACAGATGTGGTATTGGCTGTAGGGGGCTTCTCCAAAGAATCTCAGTACAACATGGTGTCGAATTTGGGTGTGAAGATCGTTCCGCCGGTGCCATCGTTGTTTACTTTTAATATTCCTGATGCAACCCTTCACGCGCTGCATGGATTGTCTGTGCAAGAAGCAAAAGTGAAATTAACCGGATATCCAGAAGCGTATCAGGGACCGTTACTCGTGACCCACTGGGGACTAAGCGGTCCGGCCGTATTAAAAACGAGCGCTTGGGCAGCCCGATGGATGAATGAAAAGCAATACTGTACAACGGCCTTGGTTTCATGGAAAAACCTGAGTGAAGATGAAATGAGACAATTTCTCAATGAAACATTGAGAGAAAATGCCAAGAAACGAATCGACAACGTATCAGTGGACGGAATTCCGCGCAGGTTATGGGATTACATTTTGAAACGCGCTGAAACGCCTACATCAAAATTGGCGGCGGATTTGAGCAAGTTCGAATTCAATAAAATCATTGAAAACCTGTGTAGAATGCCGTTCGACACCGATGGTAGAACCATGTTCAAGGAAGAATTTGTTACTGCTGGGGGAATTGACCTGGATCAAGTGAATGCCAAAACCATGGAGATCAAAGGACTACCAGGGCTATTTGCCACCGGTGAAGTATTGGACATCGACGGAGTAACCGGCGGATTCAATTTTCAGGCCGCTTGGTCTACGGCAGCTACAGCCGCTACAGCGCTCGCTGGTTAATCTTTATCGTTGAATTTATAACCCAATCCGCGGTGACTTAAAAAGTACTTCGGGTTTTTAATGTCCTCTTCGAAATACTTCCTAAAAGCCAAGATAAAATTATCGATGGTTCGCGTGCTCGGGAACACGGTATAGCCCCACACCGTTTTTAAAATTTCTTCCCTTGTTACCACTTGGTTCTTTTTCTCGATCAAGAGTCTCAACAACTGGGCTTCTTTCTTGGTTAACTTGAATTCGCCATTGATCCCGTGAGCCTTGTAACTATTGAAATCGACAAAGTTTCCGCCAAATTGGAATTCCATGTAGTTGATGGCGGGATCTTCGCGATGCGCGCGCATCAGAATTTTCTGGACACGCAACAGCAGTTCTTCCAGTTCAAAGGGCTTGCTCATGTAATCGTCAGCCCCAGATTTTAATCCATTGATGCGATCCTGCGCGGTGCTTCCCGCTGATAGGATAAGAATGGGTACATTGTTGCTCGACAGTCGGATGTGATGGGTGGCGGTTAATCCATCCATGCTTGGCATCATGATGTCCATGATAATCAAATCAAAACTCTCTGTTTTCAATTTGTTAATAGCAACCGCACCATGGGGTGCCAAGGTTACTTTGTAGCCTTCCGACTCCAAATTGATTTTTAACAGTTCTGCGAGGTCTTGTTCGTCCTCAACAACTAAGATTCGGTAGTTAATCATTCCATTCGACAGTCGTTAGCGTTAAATACAATGTTGAATTTTGAGCCATTGGGGGTGTTGGAAGTCACGTCGATTGTGGCTTTGTGCAACTGAAGAATCTGTTTTACCAAATACAATCCAAGTCCCGAGCCTTGACGACTTCTGGTCTTTTCGTCACCAATCCGATAGAATTTCTCAAAAATGTGATTGCGTTCACCCACGGGAATGCCAATTCCCTGGTCAGATACCGTAATACCGTAGACGCCGTCGCGGATGAATGAATTCACGCTTACATTAACGCAGTTTTCCTCGCTATATTTTATGGAATTTGTAAATAAATTAATAAAAACGATTTTTAACATCTGTTCATCACAGAGAATTAAAAAATCCTTTGACTCAACTAAACTATTTTTTAGCCATTGGGTCTGATCAAATTGAACTTCCTCGATGGCAGCATTCACCACATCATGAAGGCGTACCCATTTTTCTGCTTTCACTGGGATGCGATTTTCAAATTGGGTAGCCAACAAAACCCGCTCCATGAGTCCAGAAAGTCGGTCCATACTTTGCTTTGAGATTTCCAAAACACGTTCCTGGTTGTCCTTGTTTTTATTTCTGATGACCGTCTGTATTGCCAGTTTTGCCGCAGCGATGGGAGTTTTCAATTCGTGGGTTACCGCCATCATGAAATTGGTTTTCTGCTGGTTGAATCGAATGATCTTTTCCAAGTAGTAATACATCAAACCGATGATGATAAGGGTGATAAGTCCTACGGTCACACCTTCGCCCAACCAGGCATTCTGTTTGTTCCGTAACTTCTGCTGAATTTGTGAAATCCGTTCGATGGGGATGTTGAATGTGACTTGAATATCCACCGAATCGGAGGTTTGGTTTTGGGCTTTTATTTCGTAATTGAGATTGTAATAATTAGCATTTTTTTGGGCTAGTTCTTGGATTTTATTAAATTCTGTGTTTTTTATTTTATAACTCAAAAATTCTGCAGTATTTTCATTGTTTTTTTCAGGGATTTCTGATTGGAATTTGTGGTAGCACAACAGTTTTTTGTTTTCCATCAGTTCCAGTTGTAGCTCTGATTCTGCCACGCTGTATTTGAGCAAGGAAAAAGTCCACCAACCCAATGCTGCCGTCATGTACAGGGCAATAAAAATGGCAATTCCGGTCAATAAGCGTCTTTGTTTCATCGCAAGAGTGGAAATTTTAGGATTCCTAGCATCAAAGGTCGCAAATTTCCATGGAACATGATAACTTGCCGTGCATTAGTTTCTATGATCGATACCAGTATTGCAAGCACCATTCAACAGTTAGCAGCAGAGTTAAGTAACATTCAGTTTTTGTTCTCCGAAGATGAAATAACTGAGTATGGTTCGGATTACACGGAGGATTTGTATTATCCACCAACCGCGGTGTGCTTTCCAACTTGTACCGAGGATGTGTCTCGAATCATGCAGTTTTGTCATCAACACAAAATTTCGGTTTTCACGCGGGGTGCTGGAACTGGACTGTCAGGGGCCTGTTTACCCGTCTCGGCCGGGTTGGTATTGAGTACCAAAAAGCTTAACAAAATCATCCACATCGACACAGAGAACTTAACCGCCACCGTGGAAAGTGGGGTAGTCAATGCCCATTTAAAGTCCGCCGTTGAAGCACATGGTTTGTATTATCCTCCAGACCCGGCATCGCAAGGTAGCTGCAGTATTGGTGGTAATCTTGCTCATGGCGCAGGAGGTCCCAGGGCCGTTAAATATGGAATTACGCGAGATTATGTATTAAACCTAGAAGTGGTACTTCCCAATGGCGATGTGATTTGGACGGGTGCCAACACACTGAAGAACTCGACAGGATTCTCACTCACTCATTTGATGATTGGGTCAGAAGGTATGCTTGGGATTATCACCAAGGCCGTGTTGAAGTTGATTCCAAAGCCAACGCAGGAATTGTTGATGGTTGCGGCTTTCGCAGAGTTGTCAGATTGTGCAAAGGCAGTGAACGCGGTATTATTGTCGAAGTATAAACCTTGTGCGATTGAGTTGATGGAGAAATCAGGCGTGGAAATTTCCATGGCAGCCACCCAATCGTTGTTTCCTACCCATCCTCAAGCGGAAGCCTATTTGCTGTTTGCTTTCGATGGGTTTGAAGGCGATGATTTGTTTGACGAAGCAGAGGGGATCTTTTCAATTCTCGATGCGCATCGGGCTTTGGATATTTTGCCGTCACCCAATGCTGATACCGCGGCTTCATGGTGGAAAGTTCGCAGAGCCATAGGGGAAACAGTAAAGCAAGTATCGCCATACAAAGAAGAAGATACGGTAGTGCCTCGCTCAGCCATGCCCGGTCTGCTCACGAAAGTGAAAGAAATCGGTCAAAAATATGGCTTCCAGTCTGTGTGTTACGGCCATGCAGGCGATGGGAATTTGCACGTCAATATCCTGAAAAATGAGCTATCCAATCATGATTGGCAGCATGAAATTCCCAAGGCGATTACTGAAATATTTGAATACTGTAAATCGGTTGGTGGAACCATCAGCGGAGAACACGGAATTGGATTGGTGCAATCTCAATATTTGCCAATCGTCATGGGAGATGCCCATTATCACTTATTTCGAGGCATAAAAAATACATTCGATCCCCACGGAATCCTCAATCCAGGCAAATGGTTGGATTAGTTCTGATTTAAATCGCGAATGATGACGGTTGAGAAAGCCACCGGCTTATCAGAAAATAACGCTTTTGTCTTGGCCCAAGTAACAGCAAATAAATCCGAGTCTCTGTAAGCATTCAAGGCTTCTTCGCTCTCCCATAAACTGTAGGTGGAGAGTTGATGGGGTTTGCCTGTCGTCTGCAAAAGTCTTAGTCCGTGACAACCGGGGAATGCCCGTATTTTATCCTTGGAGTCATCAAAAACAGTTAAGAAATCGGCCACTTTGTCGGCCTGAAACGTCATTGTTACAATGCGATTGATCATTCTTTGAATTGTAATACTACCGGTTTGTCCTCGTTTAACGATAAATATTGCGCCGCCGATCCCGCGTTTACTGCAATTTGAAGGATTTCCCCGTGACCGAACATGCAAAGTTCCATTCCTTCGGGTACGTCGTTGTAGGAACGACTCAGGTGATTGATCTCCATTGTGCTGTTCAATAACAGCCTGAAAGGTCGTCCTTGGCCTACCTCCTCGAATGTTTTGCGGTTGATGTTTAGGTATGCGTTGCCATAGTAATCATTGTAAATGACCGTTAAGCGCATCATGCCATTTGATAAGGTGGGTTGGGGCGGGGCCGACCGAATCATCATTTCCTTTTTCGGAAATCCCGATTGTTCAAAATCCATGTTCGAACCCAACAATTGCTTGAGCGCGGGGATGTAGACTTCTTTCAAGGGGTCAAAAATGGTGATGTTATTCGCGGGTGTGATGTTGAAGTATTCTACTTCTTCCTCCCCAAAATACAAGGGCA
>JBANFU010000199.1:0-2909 GCA_037975865.1 Bacteroidota bacterium | reverse complement strand
CATCGATAAAGCCGACAACGGTGGATTCGGTGTGGCTCCCACCAAGAAAAAGCCTTTGAGTGCCCGTGGGGTTGATTACAAAAGCTTTGTGAGAATCGGTTCAACTTACTACGATTTGCAGTCGAACTTTGCGATGCCACACCGTTTGGTGTTGCAGCCCAGTGGTGCCGTTTCTGCAACGTGGACAACCGCCAACAGCGATGCTGCCGGTTTCGCAACCCGTGGTTCTGGTTACAACTACCGTGATGCCGCAGGAAAATGGAATCCATCCGATAGTTCTCGCGTAGAAAACGTCCGTACCGGTTGGGCTAACATCGGTATTTTGTCGAACGGTTCCGTATTCACCATCGGCCACGACGCTACCAACGGTGGATTTTACATGACCAAGAGCGCATCAGCGACTTCACGTCCTTCTACCACCACAAGCATTCTACAAGAGCCTCCTTACAAGCCCATTTGGGCACGTACAGCCAATGATGGTGATGTGATTCATTTGATTTGTTCTTACACGGATTCTGCCGCTCCCGGCGAAGCCCGCGCACCCAAGAGAAAAGGCATTTTCGCTCCGATGGTTTACAGCCGTTCAAAAGATGGCGGTGTAACTTGGGATAAGCAGCACATCATGTTGCCCGATTACGATAGCACTTTAACCAACAACGGTGGTGCCGACCAATACTCAATTGATGTGAAAGGCAATACTGTAGCCATCGTAAATGCAGATTTGTTGCAAGGCGTAATCGCTTGGAAATCTACCGACGGTGGCGACAACTGGCAGCGAATCATCGTAGATACCTTCCAATATGCGCCATACACAGCGAAAACTTTGATGCTCGATACCCCTTTGACCAACGATGGTACTGTGGATGTAATTATTGACAATAACAACAAATTGCACGTTTTCTGGGGCTTGGGTCGCGTATTGGATACAGATACCACCGACGAAAGCTATAGCTTCTTCCCTGGAATTCAAGGAATTTTGCATTGGTCTGAAGCGACCGACAAGACTTCATTCATTGCTTCAGGTAGCCAGTTCGACCGTACCGATGACCAAATTAACTCATTGGAGCAAGCCACAACGGCGGGTCTTACTTCTGGTAACGTGCCTTCCGGTTTGAGTACCGTGGCTCGTTTGGGTAGTACCTCCGCAATGCGTCAACCTGCCTCGGCCATGGATGCCAACGGCAACCTTTACTGCTTGTTCAGTGTTCCTATCGAGCAAGACATTTCTGACTTGGGCGCTAACTTCCGTGACATCGGGGTGGTGTACTCTAAAGATGGTGGTGCCACTTGGAGCTTGCCACAAAACGTGACTCAAGTATTGGGCAGAGAAGATGATTTCGCCTCTACTTGTCGCGTAGCCAATGGATTCTTGCACATGACTTGGCAGCAGGACGAAATTGCCGGTACCAACTTGCAAAACAACTCAGGTGCGTTTGGTAACCACCCTGTCGTTTTGAACTTGATCAATTACCAAGCAATCCCTGTTACTGAGATTTTGAACGGTAACATCGGTATGTTGTACGGTGTGAATGTTGAAAAGCCAAACACAGGTGAAGTAATGGTTGTGAACCAAAACTATCCTAACCCATTCAGCAACGCTACCAATGTGTTGGTTTACTTGACCAAGCCTGGTGATATCAAAGTAGAAGTGCGCAATGCCATGGGTGCATTGGTGAAAACCCAAACCCACAGCAACTTGTACAAGGGCAACCACGAGTTGACAATCACCGCTGAAGGTTTGTCAACCGGTGTTTACACCTACACCCTAATCGCAGGTGGTAGCAGTGTGAGCAAGACCATGATGGTAAAATAATTTATCCTCGTACTGAGGTACGAAAAAAGGGGCCGACAAAACATTGTCGGCCCCTTTTCGTTTATTTTTGTACCATGTTCAAAACCAATCATTGGTATCACTGGATTTCTGCCTTGGCCTTTTGGTCGTTCGCTGTGGTGTTTTACCAAAAAGGAGATCTAGATGTTATGGGCTATGGTTCTACACCCGTGGTGGTTTTTTTATTGGTGTGGGGCCTATTTCGTGCTTTTAACGGCTATTTGTTGTATCGAAAGAACCGCAATGCTTCATGATGCCCAATAAACCATTGATTCTTTCATCGAACATCACCCACTTACGATTGATTTTCGTTGGTTTGCTGTTGATGGGATTGAGTGCCTGTCTTGACATGGAACACAAAGGGCATCGCAACGACATTCCCACCAAAGGAGAGCTGGAAATTGCCATCGATGTAAACGACAGTTTGATGTTCAATCAACTGATTGATCGCTTTCATGAGTTGTATCCCCAAGCCCATATCAAAGCCCGATATCTGTCGCCCATGCAAATATTGGAAGGGGTAAGGGATAAGAAAATATCCGCCATGTACATCAACTATTTGTTTGATACCACCATGGTGAAAGCCCTGGAAACCCGACAGATAAAAGTGCGTTCTCATATTGTGGGAAGTTCAGCCACCGCCTTTGTTGTGAATCGCAGCAATCCCAATCAAGGGTTGAGCGCCGATTCCTTGTTTGGTATGATGTCGGGTAAAATTAAAGGCTGGTCAAACATGGGTTCAACACCCTTGATTTGGGTAGTGGTGAAAGGCGATTTGGCCTACAATTACTTGAGCGATTGGTATCTACATCGTCAGCATCACGGAACGCCTCAAACGGCCATTCCCCCCAAGTTTGTTCAAGTGAACAGTCCAACCGCCTTGTTTAACTACGTAAATCAAACTCCCGGCGCCATGGGATTTGTTGGGATGAACTGGATTGCGGACCGGGGAGACACCTTGGCCCGACATTTACGTCGCTCCGTCAAGGTACTGGCTGTACAAAACGACTCAACCAAGGAATATCATTTGCCATATCAATCGCAAGTTTATGCCAAGCAATACCCCTTCATCGCCCCA
>JBANFU010000028.1:0-5894 GCA_037975865.1 Bacteroidota bacterium | reverse complement strand
GCACGCCACTAAACGGATTGGTTGCTCTGTAAGAGTAATCCAAGCTCACGGTGTTTCCATCTTCTCCCATCTTCCAATCGTAGCTCAAACCAGCCATCGGACCTGTGAAAGCAGATGGACGAGTTTCCTCGTTCAAAATGCCCTCCTGGTAGGCAAAGCCCGCTCTCAACGACAGAAACTCTTTGTAGCTATACTCAGCCGCCAACGTCAATTGGTTGGCACTGAAGGCAAAATTCGTAAAGCCAAAACCCAACGTCAATTTGTTGTCGTACTGATTGGGATCAGAATCCAATTTCACATCGTAGGATGCCGCAATGTTCAACAACGCGGGCAATTTGATATTATCTACCTTCACCTGCACCGTCTTACTGAAGGTACCGTTGTCCAAAATGGCTTTGTAGCTCAATCCATCTCCAGAATGCTGCATGTCGGGACCAATGTTCTTCATGCTGATACCAAAACGGAAATCATCCTTTTTCATGCTGCCACGCACAGGACGCAGGGTAGTCACATATTGAACACCTGCATCCAAAGCAATACCGGATGCCTGCGCATCGGGAATCCCTTCAGATACCATCTTCGCCATGATACCCGCAGAAATATTGCTACTGAAACTCTTCGAATAAGCCAAGCCAATGTTGGTCATATTCACACGGAAGGTACCAATTCCACCATAGGGATTTTGCTCCGTGGTGATATCGATGGGTTTGATGGCATACTGCATCACGTGGATCCCGAACGTTCCACTTTCACCAACTTTCTGGGCAAAACCGGCATTGTTAATGGCGATACCTGATCCCATCAACCACTCGGTACGAGAAAAACTCATCTCGGTGGTGTTCTTGATGCGATCCAATCCAGCCACGTTCATGTACATAGCCTCTGTACCGCTCACCTTTCCACCGTAAGCCCATCCCATACCGCTAGAACGCGCCCAGCCGTTAATTGTCAACTGCGCTGATCCAGCTTGACCTTGACGCTCGGGGTTACCCGCCACAGCAGTTCCCATCACGCCGATGGTTAACAATCCGGCCAAAAATATATTCTTTTGTCTGCGATTCATCTTCTGTTTTATTAATAAGTATCCAAATCAATGGCATGCATAATACCATACCAACGAACAACCTTTTCACCCAAATCCTTTGTCTTGACGTGAATCAAATACAAACCTGAGGCAATCGGTACATTGCTTCCGTTTTTCAAATCCCATTCGTAGAAGGTATTGTTGTCGGCCTTGTTCACACGACGAATCACGTTACCCGCCATATCGAAAATGGTGATGTTACACTCCGGTGGCAAGTTGGTGATTTTCACACGCGAATCAATGGGACTGTTCTCGTATTCACTGTAACCTCTGTAAGGGTTAGGCACAACATTGACCAAATCCAAGTTCTTACGACCAATTTCATTGGACACTTTCGGTGCGATGCTGGCCGCATCAAAAGAGTACATCGGACGGTTATTGTTGATGTTGTTACCGGCATCGAACGTAGTGTAAGCCTTACGAATGTTGATGTTAAAAGCAACATCTGTTGGAGGCACATTCTTGTCAATCATCTTGTAACCAGGCGCCATATAAGTAGGCATTACCCACATGATTTGAGACAACAAACGAGTCTTATCCAATGTAGCTACTTTTCCTCCTGGAGCTGAAGGCAACAACGCCGTTTTGAAACGTTGGAAGTTGGCTTCATCCTCACCCAGGTAACGCTCACCTTTGATGTTACGCGAGATACCGCTCACCCCAGTTCCGAAGACATAAACGAAATGCTTACCGCCCATCGCAGGGTAGTTACCATTGTCGTTGTACACTTTGTCTGTGGGGTTCCAGATCATATCTTTTCC
Source organism: Bacteroidota bacterium (assembly GCA_037975865.1). Taxonomy (GTDB): domain Bacteria; phylum Bacteroidota; class Bacteroidia; order NS11-12g; family UBA955; genus UBA955. The sequence goes on along the minus strand of JBANFU010000028.1, from coordinate 4,049 downwards.
GTTTTCTCCACCCAAATAGCTATCCTCAGAGAAAGCCATAGCCAAACGCTCACCGGTCTCCATGTTGATGGCATATCCAGGGAACCAACCCAAGCCCATAGAACCTGCAATCGGATTTCCCTCTTTGTCCACTGAAGGCGCATAACGCATGTTGAATTTCTCCATCTGACCGTCGTTGGAATTCTTCAACTCATCATCAGACATTTCCAAAACTGGACAACGAGTCCAAAGATTCTTATCCTTGGTGATAACGATTCTTACGCTCGCCAATTCGCTCAATGGGTTTTGCAAACCCGAAGAGTTACCCCACCAAGCAAAACCATAGGTATTTCTACCTGCCGCAGTTAATTTCTCACGGGCTACAAGACCGTAAGGAGCAATTCTACCGTTCCAAATACGCTCAAACGCTTGTCCAGGGTCAACAGCCGTCCCATCCTGATTGAAGAAGTCATGGATCAAAGGATCAAATGTCGCGCCACGACCGTTGCTTCCAGAACGAATCCAGTTTTGCCACAAAGCACCTGAGTTGGCCGTGTTCTGCGCGTCGTTATCCGCCACAGCGGTCAACCACTGCTTTCCATTATTTTCCCATGTCACATTCCAGCCAATCATACCATTGCTCGGATCCGCTACGGCATTTTCTCCTGGGTTAAACACTTGTTCTACTTCCACGCTAAAGCCCCAGTCGGCCAATGTTTCCGTTGTCTTATTGTTCTTTCCTCGACGACCTTGCACTGATTCAAAACCAACGCCAATGATTGTATCACTAAAAATCGTGTCGTTCTCCAAATCCGTAGCACCCTTCTTTACCATGAACCAACTAGTATTTTTCGTCATGGAGTCTTTCAAACCAGAGGCCAATGAAGTTTTATTCTCGCGCAAAACGAATTCGAATTTCGCATTGGGCACCTTGATAGGGTCAACCACTTTGATCTTCACAGGACCTGAACCCGCAACGTAAGTGGCTTCTTTGGCAAAACCATTCTTCAAAATCTCATCTAAAGTTTCTTTGGTGAATTCTAACACATTCCCACCATTACCACGACCGGCCAAACGAGTCAACACCGGACCGCCACCATAGTTTGATTGCAATTCAGTGCCAAACTGCTCAGGCTCGGTTTTGTGAGGAATCGCTTTGTAGGTCTTGATGTTTCTGCGACCAGCCAAGAATTGGTTTGGATCAATCTGCAATGAGTCATCTGCCAAGATAGCATAAGATAACACCATATAGTACACCGGTTTGAAATCAACCAATTGAGTATTTGATGTGGTCGCGAACAAATCGTTCTTAATGCTCCAAGTATGTTGAACACCTTGATCGGCACCTTCAACTTTTACCACGGGCAACAAAGCAGCCAACTTAGGATCATACACCTTGTTTACAATCATACCACGGTTGTTCTTCATGTCGCACTGAAACAACAATCTCGCTTTGTCAATATTGTCCAAATCGCCAGTATTTACAGTGGCATCTTTCAACTGATACACCATGTAACCCTCAAACTTGTAAGTGCGCTCCTTGTTATTGGCATCCTTGTATTTCTCGGTGTAGTTTTCAACCTTTGGACTGTTGGTGTTCAAGAATTTCAATACCAACTCCTGCTCCAACTCTTGAATTTCAATATCCGGTGCGTTAGGACCATCCAAAATTTTGAAATTGTTGTTAAACAACGTCTGTGCTTTATCGCTAGCCAACTGCAACAATCGAATTGAACCGGTACCCATGCAAGGAGAGCCCGCACCACCGCTTGTAGTTCTTGCCCAAACTACACCCACGGTAATTCTCTGAATTTGACCGGGACGCAACGTGAATGGTCCAGTAGATTGCAAGAAACGACGGTCACCAGGCTTGTTACCAGACGACTTTTCATCCCAACATTCTGTCGGATACGCAGGATCCGTATTCGCAGGGAACATGAATTTTGCTGGTTTAGAACCACCGAAACCTGTTCCACCAAAGGTTACGTTTTGACCACCCAACCATTTACCTTGTAACAAGTTATAATACTCAATCGCTTCGCCGGGGTTACCTCTAACAGGATCTTGGTCGTTGTTGTAGTACATGAAGTGACTCATGCCCAATTGGTTTCCAGCTGAATCTGTAGGACCTTCGAAATAGTCCACACCCACCGTTGGAGGATTCAATCCATAACCCAAAACACCTTCGTCGTCATCGTCACCATTGTAACAGAATCCCAGAGAACGACCTACATCACAACCCACATAGTCATCGGCATAGTTACCCAAATCGGCATCTACCCATTGTCCCATGTAACAATCGTTCAACGTAGTAAATCCACGGTTGATGATTTTAGAACTGTAGAAAGTCATGTTGTTTACCTCGTCATTGGTTGCAAATGCAAAACCCGTGGTCTGGATTTCAACGCCAATGGGTTGACCCTGGGTTTCACTGTGGATATTTCCTTTATCGTTATAAACCCACCAAATAAACATATCGGGCTGCTTGTCTACACCATTGTCGATTGAAGGACGACGGTCATCCAATACGGGGTGCTCACCGGCAAACGGATCATACACTCCGTCGGGAGTCACTTCTTTGTATGGGGCCAAATATTTCGCTTCGTTACCAAACAAAATGGCACGCTGACGACCTGCTGGCCAGTCGCGAATACCCGCACTTTGGTTCAAGTATTTGCTATTCTCAAAATCTTCCAACTCGTCACGCGTAACCTTCCACATTTTGTCGTACGCTTTACAACGAACAGGATCGGTTCCAGCTGTAGTAGTATCCAACGGTCCTGGCCAAAAATCGGAGCCCTTCTGACGATACGTCATCGCCGCCAACTTCAAGCTACCTCCATTGTCGCGACCACCAATCCAGATGGCTCCAGAAAACAATGAATTTTTCCGAACAGCATTGGGATCACTGATTTTTGGGATTTCGTATTTGGGGTTGTTCAAATCCCACCACATGTCTCCACCATTCAAAAGCTTGGTTCGCACGTTATTCACATCCAAATCCGCACTTTGGGAAGCCGGTTCACAGGTATTGGCAAACTGACCTGCCCTGCGATCCACTCGGGGAGCATTTCCTCGGCCATTCAAGTTCACAATCGGACGGGCCACCGCCGTTGAAACCAACAACGCAGAGAGTAAAAATATACCTAAACGTTTCATAAATTCTTTCTTTTCTTTTTAGTTGAAGTTAATACGAACACCTACACGCACCGTTCTCGGCGCACCCAACATACCCGTTTGAGAGGCCAACATAATTTTGTATAAGTCAATGTAACTCTGGGCATCAATTTGGTTCTGAGCCAATAATTTACCTTGGGGAGAATTGATAAATCCATCATCCATGGCTTGACCGGTGTAAGGATACACTGAGTTCACATTTCTGGCATTCAATACATTCTGAACCCAGAAGAATACACTCATGATCAATGGCTTACCATTGTCTTCACGATTGAAGCGTACCCCTTTGGTGATGTTGATATCGAAGGTCTGTTGCCAAGGCAATCGAGCTCCATAGGGCACACCTTTGATAGGGGCACGATCCACCGCACCTACTTGCACTGGTTTCTTTGTAGGCGTGTATGGCGTTCCACTGTATGAGTTAGAAATGATGTTAAAGCTAGCGTATTTGAAAATTTCCTTGCCATTGATCTTAGGACCCAAATAAAGGTTCTTTTTGGTTTTGGGATCAATACCTCCACCATAAGCCCAAGTAGCCATCAACTTAATGTTGTGACGAATATCCAATTCACCCAACGGAATTACGTTGCGCAAGTTGGGTTGATTTGATTGAATTAAAGCTTGTTGCGAGTTGATATTTGAACCGGTTCCATCAGCAAATTGCAACATGTAACTTGCCACAAAAGAGAAAGGACCAGGAATTCCACCCACCCCACCGATATCGTTCATTGAGAACGTTCCACGGAAACCAGTAATGGTAGAGAAGTCAATGTTACGGTAAGTGGTGTAGGTTACGGGGTAACCTTGGCTAATTTGATATAAACCGAAGTCTTTTCTGTTCTCACTGTAAGAAGCCGCAATCTCCAATCCGCGATCTTTTTTCACACCGAAGA
>JBANFU010000195.1:0-9175 GCA_037975865.1 Bacteroidota bacterium | reverse complement strand
AGGACGTTATTTCTATGCAGAGTTTTTGAACGGCAAAGCCTATGTGGCTTTTAAATACAAGGCGATGGTCATTTTCAAGCCTTCGGATAGTACTGCTGAATATACGATTGCCGAAAAGGCTTTCGATCAGGTATTTGCGGAGAATACCCATACGCTGATGCAGAAGGAGGAAATACAGGCGTTGTATACCGATGAACCCGAGGTTGTGTATTATGCCACTGAACCTGCTTTTGGACTATCGCAATCCATTGATTTCCCCGAGTTAGGTACGGGGGATGCCAGGCAACAATTCGTAAAATTCTCCTATCCCCAAAAAACGTCTGACGCTCCTGTATCGCCCTTGATGTTGGTGGCTAAGGCGAAATACCCTGCTCAACTGGAGGACTGCATCGATGCGAAAAATCGCATGTCGGCCCACACGGCCTTGGATTTGATGTCGCGCATCCTCACTCAAAATATAAGTATCCTTACAAAATGAAAATACAAGACCATCTGCGTGAGCGGATTATGATCATCGACGGTGCCATGGGCACAATGATTCAAAAACACAAGTTGTCGGAGTCGGATTACCGCGGTGCTCGTTTTGCGGATTTTTCCCACGCGTTGCAGGGGAATAATGATTTGCTGGTGCTTACACAGCCACAAATTATTTCGGATATTCACAAGCAATTTTTGTCGGCCGGTGCCGATATCATTGAGACGAATACGTTCAATGCCAATGCCATTTCGATGTTGGATTACCACATGGTTGATTTGGTTGAGGAGTTGAATTCGGCGGCGGCAGCGCTTGCGCTGGCCGCCGCCGCCGAATTCACCGCCCAAAATCCCTCAAAACCGAGGTATGTGGCGGGATCCATCGGACCTACAAACAAAACGGCCAGTTTATCGCCCGATGTAAACAATCCGGGCTTTCGTGCGGTATCGTTTGATGAGCTGGTAAACTGCTACACGCAACAAGTCAATGCATTGATCGATGCCGGCGTGCATTTGCTGCTAGTGGAAACCGTTTTTGATACCCTCAATTGCAAAGCCGCCTTGTTTGCCATCAATACCATCAAAGAGTCAAGAGGACTTGATATCCCCGTGATGGTGAGTGGTACCATTACTGATAATTCGGGAAGAACGTTGAGCGGACAAACCGCGGAAGCCTTCTGGATTTCCATATCTCATGGCAACCTGCTCAGCGTGGGGTTGAACTGTGCTTTGGGGGCCCCGCAAATGCGTCCCTTTATCGAAGAGATGGCACGTGTGGCTTGGGTTCCCATTAGCTGTTATCCCAATGCGGGACTGCCCAACGAATTTGGGGAATATGATGATACACCCGAGGGGATGGCTGCGGTACTTGAAGAGTGGTGTAAGAACGGTTGGGTGAACATTGTAGGGGGCTGTTGCGGTACCACGCCAGACCACATTCGCGCCATCGCCGAGGCCGCGGCCAAATATCCGCCAAGGCCCATTCCGTCTCAATCTTAAGTGTCTGATTGACACTTCTAAAAACAATTTTTTTATCCCAAATCTCCGTATCTTTGCACCCATTATCATGGCTGACGTTCAAACTCAGAATTTGCCTGCAACATCATTTGATTTATTTGCTGGCTTGGAATCTACAAATCACGAGCAAATCGTATTTTGTCAAGATCACGCTACTGGACTTAAGGCAATTATTGCCATTCACAACACCGTTTTGGGCCCCGGTTTGGGAGGTACCCGATTCTGGCATTACACCCACGAGAAAGACGCCATCCGCGATGCGATGCGTTTGTCGCGCGGTATGACCTACAAAGCCTCTGTGGCCGGGTTGAACTTAGGGGGTGCAAAAGCCGTTATCATTGGCGACCCAAAGACCATGAAGTCTGAAGCCTTGATGCGTAAATTCGGTCGTTTTGTAGAAAACCTCAACGGAAAATACATTACTGCGGAAGATGTGGGAACTACCACGCGCGACATGGAATATGTGAACATGGAAACCGACCACGTAGTGGGTTTGCCTGAGAGCATGGGTGGAGGAGGAGATCCATCGCCTGTAACTGCTTACGGTACTTACATGGGTATCAAAGCCTCTGCAAAACAAGCTTGGGGTAATGATAGTTTGGCTGGTCGTTCAGCGGCAGTAATGGGTATTGGTAAAGTGGGAATGCACTTGTTGGAATACCTGCACAAAGAAGGTGTGAAATTGTACGTGGCCGATATCAATGATTCTGCGTTGCAAGCGGCTGCTACCAATTTTGGTGCAACCATTGTAAGCGGTGAAGACATGGTAGGTTTGGACGTTGATATTTTCGCTCCATGTGCTTTGGGTGGTATCATCAACGATGTTACTTTGCCCAAATTGAAGTGTGCGATTGTTGCCGGTGCTGCAAACAACCAATTGGAAGATGAGAAAATCCATGGCGATGCATTGAAATCCAAAGGCATTATCTACGCTCCTGATTTTGTAATCAATGCCGGTGGTTTGATTAACGTATACTCTGAATACAATGGCTATGTTCGCGAGAACGCCATGTCGCAAACAGAGAATATTTACAACACCATTTTGGAAATTTATAAGAAGTCTGAGCGTGAAAACGTGAACAACCAACAAGCCGCTATCTTGCATGCCGAAAAACGCATTCACGATATGATGTTGGTGCACAGCACGTATTAATCTTATATGTCCTGCCGATGCAGGCAATATCCCAGGGGCGGCAATCGTGAGATTGCCGCCCCTTTTTATTAACTTCGCCACATGTCGGCCCGCAATCCTCGGTTTTCCATCGAATGGAATCGCAATTCCAGCGCGGCCGCTATGGCCATGGCCTTGGTCGCCGTTGTCAACGTGTACGTGGCCTTTGTTACACCGGTGCCTGCGGGTGGACAAGATTCGTGGAATCATTATCTGTATGCCAGGTGGGCGGTGCAGCATCCTGCGCTGCTGTTGGATCAGTGGGGAAAGCCCTTTTTTACGCTTTTGGCATTGCCCTTTGCCCAGCTGGGAATCGGAGCTGTTTTATTGCTGAACCACCTGTGTGTTTTGGGAACGGCTTGGTTGTCATATCTCACCGCCCGTAAGTTGGGGATGAAGAATCCTTGGATCGTGATATTCTTGTTTGCTTGGCAACCCATCGTGCTGGCCAATGTGCATTCTGCGCTTACCGAGCCTTCCAATGCCCTTGTGTTGGTTTGGATTTGTTATTTGTTTGCCGGAAATCGCTGGAAGACGGCCACCATTGTCGCTTCATTTCTGCCCGTAATTCGCTCCGAAGGGTTTGTGTTGTTGGGTGCTATTGGGGTGTTTTTGGTATTGCGAAACCGTTGGAAATATCTGCCTTGGGCCTCTGTGGGTGTGTTAATCTATGGGGTAGTAGGGGCCATCGTGAGTAAACAATGGAATTGGCTCATTGTGAACAATCCTTATGTGCGACAAGAGGTCGATGGCGGGTTTGATGCCGGTCATGGAAGCTTTTGGCATTATGCATCGCATCAAAAAGAAATTTCAGGGATCATCGTGTCTGTTTTGTGTATGGTGTCGTTGTTTATGGTCTTGGCCTATGTGGCAAAAAGATTGAAGCGCAAAACCCCAGCACAGAATAGCCAAATGGCACTGTGGTTGTGGTGGCCCTTGCTTGGATTCTTCTTTCTTGCTCACAGCCTACTGTGGTGGAAAGGCGCGATGGGTTCGCATGGACTTATCCGTGTATTTGTTACGGTGTCGCCAATCATGGCCCTGCTCTCCATGTACAGTTTGGATCGCATCATGCGCGTTGAAATCCGACAGCTGAACCGCGCACTCAAAGCGTTGATGTCGGCCGGTATGTTTTTGGTGGCCTTTCCGGGGGCGAGTTTGCCCTATCCTTGGCAAACGGTGTTGCATCAGGATGTGATTTACAATGGGCGGGATGAAAGCCAACCCGTTGCTCAAGCACTGCGCTGGATTGCGTCATCCAAGGCGTGTAGCCAGGGGGTTTTGGTTCATCAAATTCCAGCCATCAATGTATTCAAGCATTTGGATCCTTGGGGCGCTGAGTCTCAATTGCATCCACCATCGCCCAATGGAGAATGGGTGGAAGCAAAGCCGGTACAGCAATGGCCAACAGCTAGTAAAACCCTGTCGATTTGGTCCGTGGATACCCGAGACAGCGGAGCTCACGATTGGTTGCCCGTGGGTTCGGTGGTATTGTGGGATAACTTTCATGCTCGGCGCGACGGCAATATGCATCGCTCGGCACTGTTGTCGTTAAAACATTATCAAACGGTATTTACCGCAGGAATGACGGATGCCGATACCACCAACGACGTCATTGTAAGGGTCAAAATCAAATAATCGCCACCCTGGTTTGTGGTGGGGTACCGGTAGAAATTACCTCTGGGGTTCCAAATGGGGAATCAAATCGATACAAATGGCGGTCAGCGCTTTGTTCAATGCGATGCAATCGGCCGCGCTGCTGCTGAGGTGTGGCGTGACCCGAACCCCGCGAATCACCGGATGTTCAATTCCCACAGTGAATAGGCCAAATTTGTTCATCAACGTTGTGGCCAATTCGGTGGGTGTATAGCCGTTGATATTTACTGTGGCGATGGCACCCCCGCGGTTGAAAGGCAACAATGGCGACTGCAATTTAAAGGCATCCATATTCATCAGGTCGGTCACCGCATTCATGTTGGCCTGATATTGGGGGTCGTTCAGAATGCCCAATCCTTTGCCAAAATTCTCTAGGGCTTGTTTGTTGCCGATCCACAAAAGCTTGAGATAGGTGAGGCGATTGTATTTGCTCACGCTGCCCAAAAGTCGGTGGAATTCAATGGCTTTGGGGATGGTTTGCAAGGAGTGGATCGGACGGGTGCCCTGATGTTCAAATTTGCGAATGTCTGTTCTTTCAGCGCTGATGTCGCCCATCAAAGGCCAGACGTCTCTGATGTGTTTTTGTTTCATGAATAAAAAACCAACGCCAATGGGATTGCATAGCCATTTATGCAAACTTCCACCGATGGCATCTACGCCGGCATTGCGCAATTCCAACATTTCGATGGGCGTGTGCGCCAAGCTATGAGCGGCGTCTACCACTACAAAGATGTTGGGGTTGATTTTTTTGGCCTCTCTTGTGATGCTCACCACCGGAATCAACTGTCCACTGAGGTTGATCATGTGGGTGAGGTGCAGCATTTTGGTGCGTGGGGTGATGAGCGAAGTGTAGGCTTTTATGATTTCGGCATCGCTATGGGGTTGAACGGGGACTTCGGCGACGCTCAGACGGATCGACCATCGGGCCACAGCTTGTTGGAAGGCTTCCACCATCGAGCCATAATCTTGATCGCCGATGATGACTTCATCACCGGGCTGCCATTGGGTTCCCATGATGACGATGTTGAGGCTTTCCGTGGTGTTGCGTGTGAAAGCGACTTCGCTGGGCAACAGGCCTTGGAATTCGGCAAAGGCTGTGCGTGCCACCTCGATTTCAGTCTGTTGCGCCGTGCGCATAAAGTGGCTGGTTTGGGTGTTGATGTGTGTCTCGGCGGCAATGTGACGCATCAATGTGCCCTGCGGTTGATGGCTGAAGTATCCATTTTCCAAGTTGATGAACCCTTGACTGCGTTGAAAATTGGAGGCCACAACGCCCCAGTAGGCTTCGTTGTGCGGGTGCGCGGGAATGCCGGCTTTGGGTAAGATATAATCAGGTTGCGGTGCTTTTGCGTCCTTCTTTTTGTCTTTGAGGGCCTCGGCCGATAGGCTTGCTGGCACGAGGAGAGAGCCCGCTGCGGTGGCGCTGAGCGATTGGATGAAATGTTTACGCTTCACCCTAGCAAGATAAGAAATTCTGTGTTAATTGGTTTTGATGTCTTGCAAACGCAGTTGCAAATTGGTGCGACCATTATAGGTGTTCTCTTCGATGCAATAGCACGCATGGAAAATTTGACTATCGGTTACGGAGGGCCAGTGCTCAGCCAAGCCAAATCCGATCGAGTCCATGGGCCCGTTGGGCGTTTGGACTTGCATTTTGAGGTGGCGATCTTTGAGGATTTTAGCCGTTTGATTGGCTTTGAGGTTGTTGCTGCGGAAGACGGGAATGGAATTGCCCGGACCAAAGGGCGATAACTGTTTGAGGATTTTCATCATCCCAGGGGTGATCATGGTGGTGTCCATTTCTAGGTCGTATTCCACCACGGGGACCAGGTCCTCTTCCGTTACGGTTTCTCTGACGATGGCTTCGAAGCGATCGGCAAAGGCATCGAAGTTTTCCACTTTGATACTCAGACCGGCCGCGTATTTGTGTCCGCCGAATTGTTCCACTAAGTCGCCACACGCGCCGATGGCTTCGTGAATATCAAAAGTTTTGATGCTGCGTGCACTGCCGGTGAGCATGCCATCGTTCAGTGAAAAGACGATGGTGGGTTTGTAGAATTGCTCAACCATGCGCGACGCAACAATGCCAATGACCCCTTTGGACCAGCCTTCACCCTGCAATACCATGGAGTATTTACTCAAGAGTCTGGGGCTGTTTTGCACCATGTCGATGGCGTCCCGTGTGATGTCGGAGTCCAACTCCTTCCGCTCATGATTGCGCTCAGAAAGTACTTTGGCGTATTTTTTTGCTGTGTGATAGTCTTTTTCGATCAACACTTTTACTGCCGCTTTGGCGTCGGCAATTCTGCCCGCCGCGTTGATTCGGGGACCGATGCCGAAGATGATGTCGGAGATGTTATATTGTTCCTTTTTGGGACAATCATCGAGCAAGGTTTGCAGTCCGATGCTTGGATTTTCGTTGAGCTTTTTCAATCCATAAAACGAAAGCACGCGATTTTCGCCGCGAATATCAACCAGGTCTGATGCGATACTCACAGCCACCATGTCGAGGTAGTCATAAACCATCTCGGTGGGCATGCCCTGTTTTTCGTTGTAGGCTTGAATGAGTTTGAAACCGATGCCGGCACCGGATAATTCTTTGTAGGGGTAGGTGCAGTCGCTGCGTTTGGGATTGAGGATGGCCGCCGCTTCGGGCAGTGTTTCACCGGGTAGGTGGTGGTCACAAATGATGATGTCCAGGCCCAATTGATTGCCGTAATCCACCAATTCGTTGGAGCGAATACCGCAGTCCAGTGCGATCACCAAGGTGAATCCATGGGCAGCCGCGTATTCCAAACCGGTTCTACTAATGCCGTAGCCTTCTTTGTATCGATCTGGAATGTAGTATTCGATGTTTTGGTTGAAGGATTTGAAGTAGGAATAGACGATACTCACGGCGGTGGTACCATCCACATCGTAGTCGCCGTACACCATGATGCCTTCCTGGTTGCTGACAGCCGTTTGGATGCGACGAATGGCCACGTCCATGTCCTTCATTTCAAAGGGGTTGTGTAGGTCGTCGAGTTTGGGACGGAAGAATTTCTCGGCTTTTTCGTAGGTGTCGATACCGCGCTGAACGAGAATGGTAGAAATGTATGGGTTGACGCGAATGCTCTCGGAGAGTTGCAATACCTGTTCCTGATTGGGTAGAGGTTTTGCGCGCCAACGATATTCCATAACTTTTGCAAAAATCGGCTTTTTGACGCAGATTAACAACCCAAAGTTCACTTAGAATTGTATATTTGTTTATGATGAAATCATTGATTTTTTTCGTCGTTTCGCTTTTTGCGGTAGACCTTTTGGCTCAGCCTACCATTACCTCAAGTCAGATGCCCAAATCGGGTGATACCTTGAGATATTCCAATGCTTTGCCCACGGAGTTGCCATCGAATTTTGAGACGGGCGGGGCCAACATGAGCTGGGATTTTAGTGCGATGACACCCCAAAGGCAGCAGTTGTTGAATTACTACAGTGCAACAAAAACGCCGTATTCGTTTTACTTTTTCGGTCAGATCGGACAAAAAACGGCTGATACCATTGGCGCGGGACCAATTACATTGACCAATGTTTACTCATTTTATACCAACAGTTCCAAGGTGTTCAAGGCCGAAGGGATTGGGTATCAATATTCGGGTTTTCCGTTGGCATCGATGTACAAAGATGAGGATGAGATTTACCAGTTTCCGTTGAATTACGGGGATAAGGATACCTCCACTTTCAACTTTAAATTTAGCATTCCTGGGGATTTGTTTGCTTTGGTGCAAGCCGGAAGCAGGTACAATGATGCCGATGGTTGGGGAACGATCAAAACGCCGTACAAAGAGTACACGAATGTGTTGCGTTTGCGCACTTATGTTGACGAAATCGATACGGTGACATCGCAATTTGGCAAGTTTCCTTTGCCGAGAAAAACAGTGAGCTATAAGTGGTTGTCGTTGAGTGAGCGCATTCCCGTGATGGAAGTGAGCGGGACCGTGAATCCGTTGACAGGGGCGTTTACACCCAACCAAGTGAGATACCGGGATGGATTTATTGGTCGATTGGATGCCAAAGATGCGGAAGGGGTGATACCTGCTGCGGGGTTGTCGGTCTATCCCAATCCCGTGACTGATATTTTGCAAATAGAGCAACTCAACGGCAATGAGCGTTGGCAGGCCACGGACTTGGCTGGTGCAAGCGTGCCCATTTCTTGGTTGGCACCGGGAATCATGGATGTGCGCAGTTGGACCCCCGGGGTGTATACGTTGTCGGATGGACGTAGAATGGTCAAGATTTGTAAATTGTAAATATTGCGAGGATCGCGGAAAAAGAGGGGCGGGAAGCCCCTTTTTTTTGTGTATATTCGCTTCAAAATCTAATTAACGATTGTGAAAATAGCCGTCTTAAAAGAGACCCGTGCTGGAGAGAACCGAGTAGCCATTACACCACAGGTTGCCAAGAGTTTGATTCAAATGGGTAATGAAGTTTTGGTAGAGGCGGGCGCTGGTTTGGGCTCGCATTTTTCAGATGATATGTACAAGGAAGCGGGGGCACTCGTGGTAGACCGCGGTGCGATGAGCGAGGCGGCGATGTATGTGCAAATCAACATGCCGGATGCGGCCACGGCCAAAGAGTTAGCCAAAGGCAGCCTTTGGGTGAGTTTGATGTATCACCGCAGCAACGCGGAGCTTGTTTCGGCGTTCAATGCGGAAGGGGTTTCTGTGTTGAGCTTGGATGCCATTCCTCGTATTTCGCGTGCCCAGAGCATGGATGTGTTGAGTTCACAGGCCAACTTGGCCGGGTACCGTGCTGTGATTGAAGGTGCTTACCATTTGGATAAAATATTCCCTATGTTGATGACGGCGGCGGGTACTGTAA
>JBANFU010000246.1:0-2606 GCA_037975865.1 Bacteroidota bacterium | reverse complement strand
TCGGCACCCGTTTTTAAATCCAAAGGCTTTTCCAACGTGGCATTCTTTTCTTCGATGTCTTGTATTTTCTTTTCGATGCTCTGAAGGGCTTGATTCTGCTCCGCTTGGGCATCTTTCAATTCTTGCGATGTTTGTCCGCCCTTTTCGTCCTTGGTTTTTTGTGCTAACTCCTCCTCTTTCTTGGCCCAATCATCCATCTGTTTTGCCACATCTTCCACCGCTTCCTCCAATTCAAGCTGCTTGAGTTGTTCCATGAGTTTGTCCATTTCCTTGGCCGTTTCATGACTCATTTCGCTCAACTTCTGCATCGATTCTTTCAATTGATCTTTATTGGCTTTTTGCTGCAACAATCGCTGAATTTCATCAATCAACTTTTGCATTTCCGGATTGTTCAGCTGCTTGAGACGCTCATTCAATGCCTCTTTCTTTTTCTGCAGCTCCTGAGATTGATCACCCAATCGCTCTTTTTGCTTGTTTACATCGGATTGCTTTTTCTCTAACTGCTTAAGGGTTTGCAGCATTTTTTGCTCCTCGTTGAGCCAATTCTTGATTTTATTCTCTTGGTCCCAACTCTGTCCGCTTTGTTGAAGCGATTCTTGCAAACGCTTGGCTTCTTTTTGCAATTTTTCCAAATTCTTGACAGACTTGCTCATTCCCTGACCAATGCCTGCTTCCTGCTTTTCCAATTGAGCCACCAGGGCGTCGTTGCTTGCTCTTTCGAGCTTACGAATCGGCGTTCGCATTACTTTCCCTCCGTGCACCGCATCGTTGTCTGTTGCCGCCAATTGATATTCGATGGCATCGCCGGGCTGCACACCCATCAAACCCAAATCCAGGGCATGGGTGACAGAAATTTGGGCTTCATTCCCACTAAACAACGTCGTCCGAACCCAATTCGAATCGGCGGAGCGACCATTTTTCCGAATAATTCGGTGATAAAAGTTCACCGTTTTCACCGCGTAATCATCCCCCGCTAAGCCCATAAAATACCAAACTCCTAACTTCACTGAGTCTTCAACTGCCTCACATTGAATGTCGGGAAAGGCATCTTTTTGAACCTCCAATCGACTTGTAAATGTATCCAAAGACAAACCATTTTTGCCTTTCATCCCAAAAACCAAACCTCCACTTTGCATTGCCCTGAGGCGATATTGCTGCGTCTCTTTGCCCACAGACGACTGCATGTTGCTACCATGGGCTGCCCCCGCACCATTTTCATTGGTTCCTTTGATCGAATTCCATCGACCGCCAGTGGGTTTCACCATCCATTGAGAAACATATTTCCCTTTGAGCTCATAGGTAAGCAGGGTACCTTCCGGCACTTCCAACAGTTCCGTTGTAGGGCATTCGCCATCCACTTTTCCTGTATAATCGAGATAATCGGCCCATACCGTCAATGCTTGCCATTGCGGAGGGTGATTCACGCTGATGCGATAGTTTCCGAGTTCGAAATCCATCGCACGAAGCAGAAAATCCAAATTCGATTGTACTTCGCGAAATGTGTATTCAAATTGGTTTGGTTTGATTTTTTTGGCGCGAATGACTTGCTTGCCAAGGATCAATTCTACATTTTCGGGAAGAATTTGACCTTGAACATCAAAGCGCACTGTTAAATCTTTGCCTTGATCCACCCACAATGATTCAGGAGACAAATGAATGGCAAAGGGCGCTTGGGGGACATATTCGGTTTGATAGTGAAAAACCCGATTCGCTCCGTTTAAAATACCGGCGGATTGATAGGCCGAGAAACCCAAAAGCAATAGCAAAAACAGTGTTAACCGAAAAATCCAACGCTTGTGTTTCACCCAATCCAACGCCTGTAAAAAGGGGGTATTTGAAAACGCCAAAGTCTTTTGAGCGATGCCTTCAAGTAGCAATTGATTTTCCGCAGAAAGGACAGACATTTCCTCCAACTGCAACAGATTCAAAAGCTTATCGGATACTGCAGGAAAGTGATTTCCAATCCATATTGCCGCTTCTTCATGAGAAATCAACTTCCCAACCCCGCGCAATTTCAGGAATGGCCTAAGCACCAAGATGCCCCAAATCCCAAGAATTATAGACCACATTCCAAAGAATAGAAGTGTTCTGGATTGAACTGAAAGCCAAAGTTGGTCTTCTAGGAGAAATAAAACGGCAAGCAGGAGAACGGTCCCTGAGAGGGACATCATCAACCCCCGAACAAACTGTTGTTTGTAATGGGCTGCGATGAAAGCGTCTAACTTGGTTCTGATTTCACTCCTCATGGGGTCCACACAAATATAACAAAGACTATCGCAACAAGTTGTCGAGTAGAATAGCTGTTGCAATCCCCGCGTTCAGCGATTCGGCATGACCTTTTCCGGGGATGGTAATTTTTTCAGTTACCAACGATTCGGCCTCCGGCCGAATCCCGTGAGATTCGCTGCCAATAATGAGCATTGAGGGGTTTTGAATTTTCATTTCGTGCACGGATTTGCCGTTGAGAAAGGCGCCGTACACCCTGCGGCCTGCGGCCGCAGGGTGTAATTTACTATACACTACCTCCACCCGAAGAAACGACCCCATAGTGGCACTCAAACACTTCGCATTGTATACATCCACACAGTCCTCACTCGCCAAAATCT
>JBANFU010000245.1:0-9091 GCA_037975865.1 Bacteroidota bacterium | reverse complement strand
TTTTTGGATAGCAGTATTCAGTTCGGCAATTTTCACATCCATGAATTCTGCATAGTTGGCGGTAAGTTCGCTGAATGAAAATTCCGCTTTGTTCGTTAAAAATGGAATGTTTCGAACAAACGGTAAGGCATTGGCCATGTGTTGTTGGGCTGATAAAACCCTACTTGGGTTTTCGTCATTTTGAAACTCCGTGAGGTAGTTTAGGGCTTGTTGTAATTCCGTTAAAATAGCATCAAGTTCATCAGCATTTACCAAAGGTTGTAGTGCCAGTGAGAGTCGATCTGATAGTAATTGAACATGCGTTTTTATCACCAACAGTGAATCGGGGTCGATTTTTTCTTTTGTTTTGGGGTGGTTGCAACGGGCTTTTAATTCGAGGATTTTTTGATGGATGGGGTGGTTTCTAAATTCTAAGGCTTTCATAACCTCTGCAAGAAAAACACTCTTTTCCAAGTGCGAAATTTGGGGTGGTTTCAAATCAACCCATGCATGTTTCGTTTATAGACTAGGTGCGTTTCATTTTTTCGATGTAGTCGGTGGCGCTAAGACCTGTGTGTTTTTTGAAGACATTGAAAAAGGTAATTCTTGAGGCGAATCCCGCTTCGGAAGCGATGCCTTCCAGTGTTTTTTTCTTGTATTCTCCCTGACGGATTTTTCTGAGTGCCTCGTTAAAGCGATGTCGGTTTCGGTAATCTACAAATCCCTCGGCCATGTGATATCGGAAACAGAAGGCGAGGTGATGTTGAGGAATGCCCGAACCCTCGGCCAGATCTTTCAAGTTGAAATTGTGTTTGGTGTAGGGTTTTGTGGGACCCTCCATGTAACTGCTTAAAATCTGTATGTATTCATCCACTTGTGATTTTGACAGCGAGGAGTTTGGGTTGTAATACCGTTCTGGATTGAATCCTTTTTGTTGGTATACGCGCTTTTGTCCATTTCGTTCTGCGAGGATGTTTTGGTTGAAATTGGGCAACCCAAATAATACTTCTGGGTTTTTGAAAATGCCAATCAGTATGAGTGAGAGTAAAATACATCTCAAATAAAACAAGGGCCCTCCAAAAGGAATAAAATCGAAAAACTGTATGCCCAAATACTGTCTGAACGTGTTCAAGAACATAAATCCAACAATTGCTACACAATAAAACACAAAGGATCGGGCCCACTGATATATGATATATTGGTGAGTTTGGCTTGCGTTGAGCTGTGATTTACGCTTTTTTATCAATACCAAGGAATAATAGATGTAGGTGGCTGTTTGAACAAAGACCAGAAACAAGGCCACTTTTTGGGGTAAAAATGTAATGGAGCGAAGTTGTGTGATGTTTTTTGCTTCCACTAGTTCCAAGGCAAAGGGATATTGATAGTCAAAACCTTTGAGCAGATAGGGTATGCTTAACAGAATTTGCAATATTGGCGGAATCATATGCAAAAAATCGGTGCGATAAAATCGGGTTTCATCGTACAACAGCGCCCTGAGATAAATGTAGGTCAGTGGTGGGGTGAGAAAATAGAAAAAGGCGAATGCGCCATACAAACACGGAATTTCTAATAAGGTGCCTGTTGCGATTAACGTGGTTTGAACGTAAGGCCAAGTCATCGCCATAATGGTAATGGCCAAGAGTCTGTTCAAAAATGGGTTTACCGTCTTACAAAACAGAATAACAAAACCCATGCTAATACCCCAGCATGAAATGAACAGTAATAGGGTGAGTGTAAATTGTGCTAACATGGAACGGTTGATTTTGGTTTTAACCGAAGTTAGCCTGGCAAAAAATTAAACAACCGAAAAATGGATGAGTGTACCGAATATTTGGTGGGTGAAACTAAGTGTAAAAGGCACACTTCAACACGATAGGGTTCGTGTATAAATGACAGTAATTCAGTTTGTTGTGTGCGTTATTTTTGGGGGGAGTGTTTCAAAAGTTCCTCCATTTTTTGTGACAGTCCTTGGTGTTGTAACATCAGGATGTCCAGCTTCTTTGAAATCTCGCGCACTTCGGCTTCTGCTTTTTCATTGATTTTTAAATCCCATTCCGCCCGTTCACGGTCTTTTTCTTCTTGTCGATTTTGGCTCATCATAATGATAGGCGCTTGAATGGAGGCCAAACAGCTGAGGATGAGGTTGAGTAAAATGAATGGGTAGGGGTCGAAACCTTGGTTATTCAGGGCATATACGTTGAAAGCAATCCATCCTGTGAGTACCAAGAAAAACGAAATGATGAAGGTCCAACTGCCCCCGAAACGGGCAATTTTATCGGCCGCAAGTTGACCTAGTGTGAGGGTTTCTTTTTTGTGTTTCACCCTGCCAATTTAGAAAATAGTTGGGGTGATGGCGCGAACTCCCCGTCTGATTCTTGTTATTTTTTAAGGTAACGCAAAAATGTGTTTCATGCGCACCCATTTTTCACCGGGTTTTGCTGTGGGTATGGCTTGTTGATAATCCCACATCAGTTTTTCCCAAGCTTGTACTTTGGGGTTTTGGGCATCGGCTAGTGCTTTGGCTTCAAAATCAAAATCGGGGGTGGTTTGAATGATCATGGTGAGGCGATTCTCCACCCGATAAATATCGCAGGCGATGATTCCCGCTTGCTTTATGCTGTCAATGACTTCTGGCCATACGGCTTGGTGGTGCGCCTCATATTGCGCGATGAGATGCGGGTCGTTTTTTAAGTCCAGGGCGAATGCGTATTGAGGCATGAATTACTTGGTTTGGGAGGTGATGCGATGGGCAAAATAGGCCACCATTACAAAGCAAATAACGGGTATAAAGTATGCGTAATGAAGTCTGAGTGCGTCGGATATGGCACCCATCGCCAGGGGGAAGAAAGCACCGCCTACAATGCTCATAATTAGGAGTGAGGATGCCATGGGCGGTGCGTTTTTCAAGGTGGAAAGTGATAGGCTAAAAATGGTGGGAAACATGATGCTCATAAAAAACTGTAGCGGAATGAGCAGCCAAAATCCGGTGGCGTTGCCGGTTAAGGCTACCGTACCTCCGATGAGGGCCGCGGAAATAGAAGCCAGGAACAGGAGTTTTGCTGGGGCAACCCATTGCATCAGAAACGTGCCTGTAAACCGACCGATCATGAACATCAACAGGCCAAGGGAAAGGCCCGTGGCGGCCACAGAACTACTGACATTGCCGTAGGTGGTTGCGTAGCGAATAAAAAAGCTTCCTACACCAATTTGGGCCCCTACGTAGCAACACTGGGTGAGCAGTCCGAGGTTGAAATTCTTGGTTTTTAACAGGGTTTGTATTTGTTGCCAAGGGGTGAGACCGGGTTGTAAGTAGGGTTCGCTGGGATTGACAAAATGGGGTGAATCGCTCATCGTATGGTTGGCGATGGGCTCTATCTGTATGTTGGGTCTTCGGATGAATTTGGCAAAGGCGATGGTGATGGCGGCCACGATGAAATAGGGCATCAACAGTCCTTGCGCTCTGAATTTAAGCCATTCCGCACTGCTGGCCGTTTTGCCGGTGGTTTCAATGAAGTGGGCCAGCTCCGTTTCTGTACCGGCAAACAGGGCAAGCCCCCCGAAAAATACGGCCAATGTTGCGCCAAGTCCATTGAACGATTGGGCGAGGTTCAGACGTGTGGTTGCTGTGGTTGGGTCCCCCAGCAAAGTCACCAAAGGATTGGCTGCGGTTTCAAGGAAGGTGAGTCCTGCGGCCATGACAAACAAGCCCAACAGGGCCATGGGGTAGTTTTGTTGGGATCCAAACAGGCCTACGATGGCAGCGCCTACCCCAAAAAAGAACAACCCCAATGCGATGGCATTTTTGTAGCCTTTGGCCTTGATGAAGGCTCCTGCAGGCAGGGCAAAAGCGAAATAGCCGATATAAAAGGCGGAGTCGACCAGGGCCGACTGAAAATCACTCAGTACGCAAACTTCCTTGAGTACCGGTATGAGGAGGGGGTTGAGGTTATGGGCGATGGCCCACAGGAAGAAGAGTGCGTAAATGTATCTCATGGACTAGAGGATTGGCTGTTTGACGTGGGTGTTTACTGTTCGGCCCTTCTGATTTTGATTTGTAGGGTATTGGGGATGGGATGTTCCGAGAACAAAACGAGGTATCCGCCGCCTCCGGCGCCGGATAATTTGTGTCCAAGCACCCAAGGGTGCATCGCATAAACTTCGTTGATGGTTTGATTGATATGCTCGGATGTCATGTTCGGAAACATGGCAATTTGTGCCTCGAAAGAGGCTGTCATGGCTTTTCCCAGTGTGATGGCATCTTGGTTTTGTGCGGCTTGAAAAAGGGCGTTTGCGGCGTTAGCCAGAGCGGTTGCTGACTCTTTGCCGATGTGGGTGTTCTCCAAAACAGAATACCCGTTTTCTCGTTGCCCCAGTGGTAGCAGCCACAAATGGGCTTCAAGCCAGGAGAGGGTTTCTTCGATGGTGAGGGTTTCAATGTTCGATGGCCAATAACTGTTGGGTTCACCGTAAAAAATGCGGTTTAGACCTGGGAATACCAAGCCAATGGCGTCTTGGGAACCCGCGATTTCTTTGGTGCCCGGTGGATTTTCAAAACAAAACAAGGTTTTGGCCAAAACTTCGCGATTTCCATCGGGGATTTGTGTTTTCCACAGTTCGATGGCGGCGTTGCGTGTGCTGCTCGACATTCCACTTCTGGCATTGAAGTCGTGCGTGGGTTCCACCGAGATGGTGATCACAGGTCCGCTGGCGAGGGCATTCACAAAGGGTTGATCGAGCCAACCACCGGCCAAATCAAGTCGGAAAGGAATGTCGCAAACCGTGCGTAAAGCCGTAGTGCTGCGCGGCGGTAAGTTGTTGGCCGGAATTCGGTCTAAAACAACGTATTCAATGCCCTTTTCCGACATTAATTCTCGCTTAAACAATGAATCCCCATCGCGGTTAACCACAAAAATATCGGGCTGAATTTCTAACAGTTCCGGTAAAAAGTCCAAATGTCCATCGCCCCTACTCACCCTCGCCTCAAACACACAATCCAACGATTCTAAGCAATATTTACGCTCGGCTTGGTTGACCACGGGGTAGCGACCTTTCAAAGAATACACCGTTTCGTCGCTCCCGATACAAGCATAGACCTCTCCGTATTCCGCCGCTGTTTTTAAAAAGGCGATGTGACCGCTGTGCATCATATCAAAGCATCCCGAGACCAAAACTTTCCGCATATCCGATTTCCGTGGTAAATTGCCCGCAAAATATGAAATCTCTGCGGTATTCGATGGTTTTTTTGGCGCTCCTGGGACTCTCTGGGTCCTCAATAGGCAAGGGAAGTATGGCGATGCCAACGACAGACAGCCTGGAGCCCAAAATGGAATGGTTCGCCGATGCGAAATTGGGCATCTTTATCCATTGGGGTATCTATTCGGTAGATGGGACCACAGAAAGCTGGAGTTTTCACAGCCGACAAACCACTTACCCTCAGTATATGTCGCAGTTGCAACGCTTTGGTGCGGAAAAATATGATCCCAAAGCATGGGCTGCCCTCATCAAGGAGAGTGGTGCCCAATATGCGGTAATTACCACCAAACACCACGATGGTGTGGCTATGTACCCCACGCGGCAGTTGACACCGCCTTCGCCTTGGAGCAACAATGCCCAAGAGCCGCTCGCCTATCCCAAAGGCAAGAATAAGCCCTCTGAAATTTTCTTGTGGAACCCCAAGCACCCCTTGAGTGTGATGGATCAGTCGCCCATTTTATTGAATGCCCCAGCGCGTAAAGATGTCATGACTCCCCTGGTGACCGCCTTGCGCGCGGAAGGACTCAAATTCGGGGCCTATTATTCTTTGCTGGATTGGTCGCACGGAAACTATCCCGGATTTTTCAAGGATCAAGGACGGTATAAGATTGACGGTGCCGATACGTTCCGATGGCGGATGTTTTTGGAATTTATGCACGGCCAAATTGGCGAACTCAGTCGGTTGTACAACCCCGATTTGTTTTGGTTTGATGGAGATTGGGAGCACAGCAATGCCGAATGGAATGCGGCCAAAATCAGAAGGGATATTCTCAGCGTGAACCCCAATGCCATTTTGAATGGACGTTTGCAGGGCTTCGGCGATTATGCCACACCTGAACAAAATATGCCGATTCATCAGCCCTTGTTGATGGGGCGGGACGGACAATATCATCGCGCGCCTTGGGAGTTGTGCCTTACGAGCAACGATAACTGGGGATGGCGTCCGAATGATACCATGATGAAATCAACCAACGAGGTGATTCGCATTTTTTCAGAGTGTTTGGGGATGGGAGGGAACCTGTTGTTGGATATCGGTCCCAAAGCCGATGGTAGCATCACCCCGGAACAGACAAAATTGCTCAAGGAATTGGGTCGGTGGACAAGCAAGCATGCCGAGGCTATTTATGGCTCCAAGGCAGGGATGCCATTGGGGCATTTTTACGGGCCGAGTACTCTTAGTAAGGATTCTACAATCCTGTATTTGTTTATTACGCAAGTGCAAGGGATGAAGCGCGATGATAAATACATCGAGGAAGAAGCACTGGAGGAGGCGATCAATGAGGTGTTGGGCAAGGAGGGCGATGAGCCCATTGAGTTGGATGGGGGTTGTGGTATAACCGCGTCAATCATGGTAAAAGGCTTGAGGAATGAAATTGAATCGGTGCAGGTGTTGGGGACGGATTTTGTGATCAAGCCAAAAGTGGTGGGGAAAATTTCATGGAGTTCTGTGCCGGGTACAATTTTTATGGATGTGCCTTTTGATGCGCTGGATGAGCAGGTTACGGTGTTGAAATTGAAACTGAAAGGACCTTTGCGTTTATACGAGGGACAGGGGGGCTTTCACTAAAGAAGTATGAAATATATTCAAATGATTGTAAATTATCGATTTTGGAGGGCTTTGCGGTGTGCGTTGCTGTGTGTCTTGGGTTTGATTTTTTGGGGCGATGCACGGGCTCAAGAGCATCATTTGCAGAAATATTATCCGCCCACAGATACGTTGGTACAGCAAAAGTTGTCAGCTTGGGGCGATATGAAGTTTGGGTTGTTGATGCATTGGGGACCCTACTCTCAGTGGGGTATTGTGGAGAGTTGGAGTATTTGTCCGGAGGACGAGGGATGGTGTGAGCGGCGCGGGCCGTATGCCCAGAATTATTTTGAGTACAAAAAGGCCTACGAGGGGTTGCAGAATACATTCAATCCCGTGAATTTCAATCCGGAGAAATGGGCCTCCGCGGCCCGCGCCGCCGGCATGAAATACATGGTGTTCACCACCAAGCACCACGATGGGTTTGCCATGTTTGATACCAAGTACTCGGATTACAAGATTACTTCGCCCAACACGCCATTCCATTCGAATCCGCGAGCCAACATCGCCAAGGAAGTGTTTGAAGCGTTCAGGAAAGAAGGCTTTTGGGTAGGCGCTTATTTCTCAAAGCCCGATTGGCATAGTCCGTATTATTGGGATCCCTATTTTCCACCGATGGACCGCAATCCCAATTACGATTTGGAGCGATACCCCGAGAAATGGGAAAAATTTAGGCGGTACACCACGCATCAGATTGAGGAATTGGTGCGCGATTACGGCAAGATGGATTTGTTGTGGTTGGATGGCGGACAGGTGCAGCCGGCATCCCCTGGATCAGGGTTATGGAAGGGGAAGGTGATCAATCAAGACATCAAAATGGATGACATCGCAAAGATGGCGCGAAACTATCAACCCGGTTTGATTGTGGTAGATCGGGCCGTGGAAGGGCCGAATCAGAATTATTTGACACCGGAGCAGCAGATACCTTCCAAACCGTTGAGTTATCCGTGGGAGACGTGTATGACGATGGGACGCAGTTGGAGTTATGTGAAAAATGAGGAATACAAGCCTTTGGATGAGATAGTTCGGAATCTGTGTTTGATTGTGTCGCGCGGTGGAAATTACTTGTTGAATATCGCCCCCAGTGAAACGGGGGAGTGGGACAGTGCGGCCTATGTGCGATTGGAGGAGATTGGGGCATGGATGAAGGTGAATGGTGAGGCGATTTATGGGACGGAGCCCATCGCACCGTATTCGCAGTGGAAGTACAAAGCCCAGGAGTGGATGTTTACCTCGAAATGGGAGAATGGGGATTGGGTGGTCTATGCGATTTTACAGGGGAATTACGACTTGGGCAAAACGGTCCATTTGGATTTGAGTGAATTGGCTAAGGCGTGGTCAGCACGTAGGGATTCTAGTGTGTCTGTCGATGTTGCGATGAAGGCTGTGTCCGGTTGCAGGGCGCAGTTACTGGGATACAATGTGAAAGAGGAGCGGTTGTCGGTGTTGGGTGAGCAAACATTGACTTTGCCCAAAGAGGTGGCCTATCAAGTCAGGAAAGTAGAATCTGTGGGGCCGCGGGGCAGTAAAATTATCCGACCGGAATCATACCGCGACATGCCCGCGGCGATGGTTTGGAAGTTGCGTTTTGAGTGATGGTAGCAGGAATTTTTTAAGACCTATATCAAAAAGAAAGGCCTCGTCATCGACGAGGCCTTTCTTTTTGAAGATGATTTGTGATTATCCAGCGTTACTTACGTTCACTGCATTTAAACCTTTCTTGCCGTCTTTCAATTCGAAATTAACGGTATCGCCTTCGCGAATTTCGTCTTTCAAACCTGTAACGTGCACGAAATACTCTTGACCGTCTTCGTTGTCGATGATGAAACCATAGCCTTTGCTGTGGTTGAAGAATTTAACAGAACCTGTTTTCATTAATTGGTATTTAAAATTTAAAAAATAATTGAGTGAGCAAGATAACTACCTTTTTGAGATAAACAACCTTTTGTTGTGATTAATTGTAGAAATCTGTAGTAATCGGAGACGATTGGGTACGAAATGGGCAGTTTATGCTGCTTCGCCCAATGATTTCATGTAACGGATGTGTGAACGAACGGCGTAACCAAAAGTGGGCATTTCGTTATATTTTACGTTGTATTTTTCACACAATGGGACCAAAATCTTATTCAAAGCAGGATAGTGAACGTGGCTAATGCTTGGGAATAAATGGTGTTCGGTTTGGAAATTCAAACCACCCATGAACCAGGTCGCAAAAGGAGATTTGGTAGAAAAGTTGTTGGTAGTCACCACTTGGTGAATGGCCCATTCGTTGGG
>JBANFU010000234.1:0-14035 GCA_037975865.1 Bacteroidota bacterium | reverse complement strand
GCGACGAAAACATCGTATACCCCGATTCAGGCACCTATCCCGTTCGCTTAATCGTGACCAACAGTTTTGGTTGTAAAGACACCTTCAATCAACCACTGCGCGTTTATCCGCGGGCGATCGCCAAGTTCAAATACAGTCCTTTCGACCCCCAAATGCTCAAACCTGTTAGCTTCACCAATCAGTCTAGCATAGATACCAAGTGGACATGGGATTTTGGCGACGGGTATTATGATATTACCGAAAACCCCACCCACAGTTACAACATGTACGGCACCTACAACGTATCATTGATTGCCGACAACGATTATGGCTGTGCTGATACTACCTCCCTGAGCTTACGCGCTAAATCTATACCCTTGTATTGGTTCCCAAGTGCGTTTACACCCCAAAACACGGAAGGCCTGAACGACCAGTTCGGATTGTATTCACCACTCACTGTCAGCAATTACAGACTCATCGTCTTCAACCGCTACGGTGAAATCATTTTTGAATCCACCGACCAAACCAAATTTTGGGATGGGCGCGTAAACAATGAATTGGTTATGGGCGGCGTGTACATTTACGATGCCACCTTCAAGAATCCGGAAAACGAAATTCAACGGTACTCCGGAAACGTAACCGTGCTGCGCTAAGCGAATCAAACGCAAGTCCGTCTTCAGACGCGTGTAATCCAGTTCCCTTTAATCTCAATGTGATTGCGGTGTAAGGCGAGCATGTTTCGTTGCTCCATCTTTTTCAACAGCCTTGAAATCACCTCCCGTGAAGAATTCAAATCTTGGGCAATGGTTTGATGGTTGATGGGAATATCTGAGCATCCGCAAGATTTCCATTGATTTTTCAGGTAAAATTCCAACCGCTCATCCATTCCGCGAAAGGCCACGTGATCCAATACGTTCAACACCTCATCAAACCGCTTGCGGTAAGTAGAAATCACGAATTCATACCAGGAGCGATATTCCTTCATCCACTCGTTCATGGTTTGCACCGGAAACATGATCAACTTGGTTGACTCGGTGGCAATCGCCGTAATTTGACTGCTCTCCATCCTCGCGGCACAACTCATCGATACTGCGCAGGCCTGTCCCGGCGTTAAGTAATAAAGAAAAAACTCCGACCCATCATCGCTATCCCGATATACTTTTACCCGACCCTCCAATACCAACACCGTGCTCGGCATAAATTGCCCAGTGCGAATAATGGCTTCATTGGCGTCGAATGACTTTACGATGCTGTTATCGATGAGGGCTTCCACCAAATTGGGTTCAAAATCCGCAAAAACGGTACGAATTCGATCGATGTTACTTACTTCAGCGTTGGACATGGGCTTGTGATTTATTTTTCAAAGAACGTGAATTTCGCAGAATAAGCCGACCTTTGCAGTAAGTTATGATCAAGACTGGACTCTTTTTGGACCTCACTTTTCACCACGACACACCACAGGGTTGGTACCTTGTTGACGAGTTGGGCGTGGAAGTTTTGTTACCCAATAAATACTGTCCAGCCGAAGCCATTGAAGGCGATATCATCAATGTATTCATCTACCGAGACTCGGAAGATCGCCTAACAGCCACCACGCGGGTTCCCAAAATCGAGTTCAACGAATTTGCTTGCTTGGAAGTGGTTGCCACTACTTCTGTGGGCGCATTCATGGATTGGGGGATGGAAAAAGACTTGTTTGTTCCCTTCAAAGAGCAACACAAACGATTGGTTGAAGGAGAGCATGCTGTGGTCTACCTATACCGCGATGAGGTCACCGACCGATTGTTGGCCAGCGCCAAAGTCTCCAAATGGCTCGAAAAATCCGAAATCCCTTTGGGTTTCAACGCCGAAGTTGACCTATTGTGCTTCGAAGAAACGGAAATTGGGTTCCGGATGGTCGTGAACCAGAAATACCAGGGCATGGTCTTCAAAAATGAGGTGTTCCAGTCAATCGAAGTGGGTGATACGCTCAAAGGCTATGTGCGGGCCATCCACGAAACGGGTAGTATAGACTTATCGCTCACCCCCATCGGAAGAAAAAAAGTGACCGGACTTGCCGGCGTAATTCTAAAAGCCATAGAAGCCGAAGGGGGATTTTTGCCCCTGACCGACAAATCCTCTCCCGAAGTGATTTACAGTCGGTTCGCCATGAGCAAAAAAGCGTTTAAGGAAGCCGTCGGTACACTCTACAAAAACCGGGACATCACCATTGAACCAAATGGCCTGAGAAAAACTCAGTAACCCTCCATTTCAAGGGCGCGCCCTATTACTTCGGCATCAAGGTCAACACATTCTCACCCAACGCCGGTATCAACACCCGATGCGTCATGTTGTGCTCTTTGGCGATTCGCGACAAATTTTCGGCAGGTTCCCCAATGGGTTCATCGCTCAAATCAAAAGTTCCATAGTGCATGGGGACCATGTAGTCGGCGCCCAAATCCAAGAACGATTGGTAGGCTTTCGCTGGTGAAGAATGATTCGACTCCATAAACCACTCCGGTTGATACGCCCCAATGCCCAAAATGGCCACATCGATATGCGGGAACAATGCACGGGTTTCTGCGTAATGCTTTCCATAACCTGAATCGCCGCCGAAATAAATCACCTTCCCTCCCACTTCTATCACAAAAGCACCCCACAAATGCCTATTGGTATCTGTAATCCAACGCCGGCACCAATGTCGGGTGGGCAAATACGTTATCCGAATCATTGAATCATCGAGTTGGTATTGTTGGAACCAGCCCGCCTCCTGTACCGAACCATTGCGATTGAATCGTTTGAGCAGGCGCGAAGTAGACAAGCCACACAGATACTGCGCTTGGGGATTCAATTTAGAAACGGTTCTAAGACTTTGGTAATCCATGTGATCCCGGTGGTCATGACTCAACAACACATAGTTAATCGAAGGCAATGCTTCCGGCTTCACGGGCAGTTTAGAAAACCGTTTTACTACACGTGAGGCATTGCCAAACACCGGATCCGTAATCAATGTCACCCCACCCACCCTGATGAAAAATGTGGCATGTCCCAACCAAGCGATTCCGTCCACAGAATCCTGGTTCATCCAATCTACATTGGGAGACAACGGCAATTGAAACGTATCAGACTTTTTAAATTCGAGATATGGGTTTGTTTGCATTTTCCACTTTCGAACGTCCTTAAATGATAGCAAAAATGGATAGTCGGGATTGTGATAGCGACCGTTTTTTAGCGGCGTGCCCAAATAATCCAATTTCATGGGATGGTATTTCAAAGCCGGATTGTGGGCGTATTGGCCATCGATTATCGCCAAGGACGTCAAGTCTTTCGCGTGCTGCACAGCCGTGTGGCCGTGTTCTACTGCCAATCCTTGGCTCGGCTCAACCGTATCTGTAGGTTTCATGTTGGATTCTGATATGTTGGTCATCGTTTCAAAAGGCACTATCAACCCACAGCCATGAGCCCTGGCGTCTAGCGCGAACATCCCAAACAGATGACCGATAAAAAACAATTGAACAATGCGTTTGGTGTGGCCCATCTTGAAATATTTATACGCTGTTGCGATGTCCGTCCCACTCACTCAGTACGTGCAAAGCTTCAAAGACGGTTTCTAACCCTTTCACCGTCACAATCAACGCTTTGTCCGTTTGCTTCACACTGAATTTGTTGGGATATCTCGCCACAAACCCCATGATCGCTACAAAGCTATCGCTGTGATATACAGCCGCATTGGGATCGCCCGGAAAATAGCAGCGCATCCCGCCGTTGCCCAAAGAAATCTTCTCCATCCCCAATTGCTTTCCCGCCCATTTCAATCGCACGGTATCCAGCAGCGCCAACACCGTCTGCGGTAATTTTCCAAATCGATCTTTCAAATTGCTCGCAAATCGCTGCAGTTCTAGCTCGGTGTTGATGCCCGACAACTCACTGTACAAGGCCAACCGTTCCGCCGTCTGCGTTACATAGTCGGATGGAATCAACATTTCAAACTGGGTATCCACTTGACAGTCGCGACTGCTGATATCCTCGGGTTGATCGAACAATTCTTCGAATTCTTCGTGCTTGAGTTCGCGAACCGCCTCATCCAAAATCTTGTGATACATATCAAAGCCCATCTCACTGATGAAGCCCGATTGCTCTCCTCCCAACAAATTTCCCGCACCCCGAATATCTAAATCGCGCATCGCTACTTGAAATCCACTGCCCAATTCGCTGTATTCTTCCAACGTACGCAACCGTTTTCTGGCGTCTTCGCTGAGCACAGAGACCGGGGGCGACAACAGATAACAGAAGGCTTTGGTGTTGCTTCGTCCCACCCTGCCACGCATTTGATGCAAATCGCTCAGACCAAACAAATGGGCATTGTTAATGATGATCGTATTGGCATTGGGAATATCCAACCCACTTTCGATGATGGTTGTAGCCACCAATACATCGTACTCACCCTCAATAAACTGCACCATCACATCCTCCAATTCATGTCCTTCCATTTGTCCGTGAGCCACACAAACGCGACATCCGGGCACCGCATCGCCTATCATTCGGGCAATTTCATGGATGTCTTTGACCCTGCTATGAACGAAGAACACTTGCCCTCCGCGCTCCAACTCATGGGTCACCGCCTCGGCAATCAGGTCCTTGTTGAACGTATGTAATTCGGTATGAACGGGCTGACGGTTGGGCGGCGGGGTATTAATGACAGACAAATCGCGGGCCCCCATCAAACTGAAATGGAGTGTGCGGGGAATGGGTGTGGCCGTGAGGGTGAGCGAATCCACATTTACTTTGCGCTCTTTGAGTTTCTCTTTGGCGGCAACCCCAAATTTCTGTTCTTCATCGATAATCATCAGGCCGAGATCCTTGAATTCAATGTCCTTTCCCAGAATCCGGTGGGTACCGATAAGCACATCTACCTTGCCTGCTTTGACTTTGTCTAACGTGGCTTTTTGCTCCTTGGCCGATTTAAATCGATTGATGTAGTCCACTGTTACGGGGAAACCAGCAAATCGCTTACTAAACGAGCGGTAGTGTTGTTGGGCCAAAATGGTCGTGGGCACCAACACCGCCACTTGCTTGCTGTCGCACACGGCTTTGAAGGCGGCACGCATGGCCACCTCTGTCTTTCCAAAACCCACATCTCCACAAACCAATCGGTCCATCGGCTGGGGCGATTCCATGTCGCGCTTGGTATCCTCCACAGCTTTGGCTTGATCCGGGGTATCCTCGTAAAAGAAACTGGCTTCCAACTCCATTTGAAGATAATTGTCGGGCCCGTAGGCAAATCCCTGCTGACCTTTTCGCTTGGCATACAGGGCGATTAGCTCACGCGCAATGTCCTTTACCTTCTTTTTTGTGGCTTTCTTTTGTTTGTCCCATTGCGGACTCCCCAATTTGTGCATGCTTGGGGGTGTGCCATCCTTTCCTGTGTATTTACTGATTTTGTGCAGGCTATTTACCGACACGTACAAAAGGTCGTTGTCTTTGTAAACAATGCGTACAACCTCCTGGGTTACACCGTGCACGTCCATCTTTTCAAGACCGGCAAACCGACCGATTCCATGGTCGATGTGGGTCACAAAGTCGCCAGGTTTCAGGTTTTTAAGCTCTCTTAAGGTGAGCGATGTTTGAGAGGAGTATTTTTGACGGCCTTTGGGGCGATAGAATTTATCGAACAGCTGATGTTCGGTGGCAAAGGCGATTTTCACATCGCGATCCACGAATCCCCCCGACAGACCTTGATACACGGGATCGAAAACCACTTCGGCCCGGGTATCGGATAAAATGGTCAGCAATCGTTCAATTTGTCGGCTATTCTCACTAAAAACCAGCGTTTTGTATCCCTCGCGCTGATTTTCCTTCATCCAGTCGATGAGCATCGGAAAATTCCGTTTAAACAGGGGCTGTGGCTGCTGATAAAATTCGATGATTTCCACTTTCCCGGTGGGGCGAGTACCGCTGTAATGCACTTGGGTAAACGGGTTAAGGACTTGTTCAAATCCCTTGGGCGTATTCCAAATTTGTTTGGGGTGTTTGGGGATGATTTCACGTCCGAAATCCACCGCTTCTTGGTGGGTTTGGAGGGATTTTTCCCAGGCTTTGGCAAGGTCTTCGATTTGATAGGCCATGTCATGGGCTACCACAATGGTTTTGGGATCGAAGTACTCGGTGATGGAGATGGTTGTATCTTGGTTTCGTTGTTCTTGAATGTTGGGGAGCAGCGAAAAGTGGGCAATTTCTTTGAGCGATAGCTGGTCGTTGACATCGAATGTGCGGATACTTTCGATGATATCGCCATCGAGTTCTATGCGAAAGGGATATTCATGGGCGAAACTAAATAGGTCTACGATGCCTCCGCGCACGCTAAATTCACCGGGTTCAAAGACAAAATCACGGCGTTCGAAGCCATTGGCTTGCAGGAATTCCATGAGAAAGTCTGTATCGAGGGACTGACCGCGGGCCATTTCGATGGACGAATTTTCCAATTCCGTTTTATCCACCACAAATTCGGCCAGTGCGGAGGTATAGGTAACGAAGATGCGCTTGTTGTTTTTCCTGAGGGCGTTGAGGGTTTCGATGCGTTCTTGCACGCCCATGGCATTCTCTCGGGAGAGGTTGTAGGGTTTAAGAAATGAATCTGGGAGAAAGTAGATGGGCTCCCCCACCAGGAGATTTTCTAGGTCCGACTTAAAATACTGGGCTTCGTCTTTGTTGGGAAGCACCGCTACGATCGGTCGGGAGGTTGAGGCATACAGTGCGGCGGTGGCGAGGGCGAAGCCCGAGCCCGCCAGACCTTGCAGGTGTATGGGTGCGGCCGCGTGCTCCGCCGCGGCCGCCAGTGCTTGCATGGGTTGGATTTGGGCAAAGGCCCCCAGGATTTCTCTCGTATTCATCGCATTTCACTCAACCTCCTGCCTCAGTAGCACCTGGGATTGTGCGATATAAATCAACACAAAACCAACAGGGGGGTATAAGCAAGGAGGCCCCGCTGCGCGGGGCCCCCAAAGATACAACGACAAGCCCGATTCTCTCGAATCCAAACCCGCCTATTTTGTGTAAGTTTTATGCCTTTCTCGACATCGCCTTAACGGCTGCATCCGCAATTGCCGTGGCCGTTAATCCGTATTTCTCCAGCAATTGGTCCGGTGTTCCGCTCTCGCCAAAAGAATCATCTACCGCCACAAATTCCATGGGGGTTGGCAACTCGCGCGACAACAATTGTGCGATGCTATCGCCCAAACCACCATTCATTTGGTGCTCTTCAGCGGTTACAACACAACCTGTTTTCTTGGCCGAAGCCAAAATGGCATCGCGGTCCAACGGTTTGATTGTGTGAATGTTCACCACCTCAGCATCTATGCCTTTTTCCGCCAGCATGTGTCCCGCTTCAATCGCCTTCCAAACCATATGTCCAGTTGCAAAAATGGTCACATCCTTGCCTTCATTCAACATCAACGCTTTGCCAATTTCGAATGGCATGTCTTCAGGGATAAACACAGGCCATTTCGGACGACCAAAGCGCAGGTAGCAAGGTCCATCATACTCGGCGATGGCCATGGTGGCTGCTTTTGTTTGGTTGTAATCACAAGGGTTGATCACCACCATGCCTGGCAACATTTTCATCAAACCAATGTCTTCCAAAATTTGGTGCGTTGCACCGTCTTCTCCCAAGGTGAGGCCAGCGTGCGATGCACAAATTTTAACATTTTTGTGGCTGTAGGCAACACTCTGACGGATCTGATCGTACACACGACCTGTGGCGAAATTGGCAAAGGTTCCTGCGAAAGGAATCTTTCCACCGGTAGCCAATCCGGCCGACACCCCAATCATGTTAGCCTCGGCGATCCCCGCTTGAATGAAACGTTCCGGAAATTCGTCCTTGAACGCATCCATCATCAATGAGCCCGTGAGATCCGCACACAGAGCCACCACATTGCTGTTGCGTTTTCCTGCCTCGTGCAAACCCGCGCCAAATCCGCTCCGGGTATCTTTTTGTCCTAGTATTTCGTATGATTTCATTGGTTTAAATCCCTAATTGTGTTACGGCGCCAGAATTTATCTTGAACACCTTGTTTTTGCTGTATAACGTCCGGGTTTCTCCGGCCACCCTATACACCACAGTATATTCTCCCGGTTGCATATTGATCAACTGCTTGGGAATGCTTCCATTGAGGTCCATCACCCACTCCAGTTTGTTATCCACCCGCTGAAACACCGCTCCCTTCACATCCTTGCTCAAACTCAGTTGCAGCGTTCCCGGACTGGGAATCTCAATGGTAAACGTTTGATTCTGTTTGATTTGTATGTTGTTAAACTTCAAGCGAGGGATGGTCAACAACTCCAAATCATAGCCCCCCACGATATACTTTTCGGTGGTATTGAACTCTTGGGCATTGATGGTTTGCATGTTGTTGCCTTTCCGCACGATGGCTTGCAATCGAGGATACTTGGTAATCCCATTCATTTTCAACAACAAACTTCCCTGAGGCGTACTGAGTGGGATTACGTTGTGTCTTCCCGGCACGATTTCAACGATGTCTGACTGCACAACGGGCTTGGTATGTGCCACTACCCGATATCGGCGAACGGGATCCAAATACAACGTATCGGGCACCCCCTTGCCGTTCATGGTGTGGATGACATTTTCAACCATCTGACCGTTATCCGCATCGAAAATGGTCATCGGAACGTCCGTTTCTCTGGGCATTCCTTGATTGTCAAGCAAATTGATTTGAACCGTTGTATTGTTCAGCGCTTGGTTGATCACCACACCGATGATTTTTTGAAATTGATTGGGTGTTTCTGCATTGAAGTACCGACCAGCACAAGAGTATGCGTTGCGAAACGCCTCACTGTCGGTTCCCAACCCAATCACAAAAGGTCTTAGAATGATCCCTTTTTGCTGCAGCGCGGTACTGATAGCACAAGGATCTCCCCCGCATTCTTCCACACCGTCTGTGATGATGATGATAATATTTCGCGCTGTTGGATCCTCAGGAAAATCTTTGGCACAGGCCAACAACGATTGAGCAATGGAAGTATATCCCAGCGGTTTGATTAACTTCAATCGCGCCGCAAACTGTTTGTGGTTGAATGGGGCAAACGGCACTTCCAATTTGGTGTCGTTGCAGTCCTTTTTTTCGTTGGGTTGTGTGTGACCGAAAACGCGAAGGCCCACCTCCAAATTCTCAACCGAACGGAGGGTATCCACCATTTTATTCATGAGGGTAACGGCCACCGCCCAGCGGTTGGAATTCCCCATTTCCGTCAACATGCTGCCGCTACCATCCAACAAAAACAGCATTCTCGTTTTCTGTCCGGGATACCCGTTTTTCACCTGCGCCGATACCGAAAGCGACATCAAGAGCGTGGCAAGAATGAGAATTTTCTTCATCGTGAAATTGTTTTTGTTAGCGCTGCAGCAACAATCGAACCTATTTTAGTAATCCTTGTGCTCCGTCTCGGGCAACTGCGCCAACGCTTTGGCCAATTGCTCGTCGTTAGGGGCTTTACCGTGCCAAGCATGGGTGCCCATCATAAAGTCAACGCCCTGACCCATTTCTGTCTTCATGATGATCACAACGGGCTTTCCTCCACCCAATTTGCTCTGCGCCTGAGGCACCACGGTCATGATTTCATCCCAGTTGTTACCATCCATTTCCAGCACTTCCCAGCCAAAGGCCAAGAATTTCGATGTCCATTCTGTCAAACCCATCACATCACCCGTGGAACCATCAATCTGCTTTTGGTTAAAATCTACGGCAACAATCATGTTGTCGAGCTTGCGATGTGCCGCAAACATAACAGCCTCCCAGATTTGACCTTCTTGCAATTCACCATCGCCTGTCACCACCCAAATTGTGTGAGGATCCTTGTCGATTTTCTTCTGCAAAGCCAATCCTGCCGCCACGCTCAAGCCCTGTCCCAAAGAACCCGTAGCCACACGAATACCAGGCAAGTGCTCGTGCGTGGCGGGGTGACCTTGTAACCGGGTATTGAGCTTTCTGAATGTAGCCAATTCGGGCACGGGGAAATAGCCACTGCGCGCCAATGTGCTGTAGTATACGGGCGAAATATGTCCGTTGCTCAAGAAGAATACATCCTCGCCTTGACCGTTCATGCTGAAAGGCTGGGCCTTGTGCTTCATGAAGTGAAAGTGAAGCGCAGTGAAATAATCAACACAGCCGAGAGATCCACCGGGATGTCCGCTCGACACAGCGTGAACCATCCTCAACACATCTCTACGAATTTGGGTTGCCATGGTAGCCATGGACGAAGCGGTATTCAGAGTTTCCATAAAGGTTCAAAATTGGGGCAATTTCGTCGTTGTGTATGCACAAGTTTTCAAGAGATTTCGCAAAGCCCAAAGATTCCGTCCAACAAGCCAAAATTGACGTCGATTTTTGCGCAAAAAGGCTTGTAAATGCTTATATTTGCGGGTTCATATGTTGGTTGTCCGTAAATACATTCTTCTGTTCATCGCCATCCTGTCGTTCACGGCCTGCGGTGAGTATGGGAAAATTTACAAAGGGAAAGACAACCAAGCGAAGTACAAACTGGCGTTGGAGCTCGACAGCAAGAAAGACTATTCCCGTGCTGTTCCCTTGTACGAACAACTTCGTGAAGCGTATCGCAATAACCTCGACAGTCTAGAAGACGTCTACATTCGCACGGCCTATGCGTACTTCAACATGAAGGACTACGAATATGCGAGCATGTTCTTCAAGGACTTTACCGACAATTTCTCTCGCAGTCCACGCATGATCGAGTGTGCCTACATGGCCCTGTATTGCGATGTGTTGTATGTAGGTGAACCAGACCTAGACCAAAGCAAAACTTCAGATGTCATTGAGGCGCTGCAAACCTTCATCAACTACTACCCCGAGTCTGAGTACGTAGCCAAATGCAACGAACACATCGATGCTTTGCGCGCAAAACGCCATATCAAAGCGTACGATCAAGTGATGCAATACTACCAAATGCAGGAGTACAAGGCCGCCAGTGCCGCTGCCGTGATTGCGATCAAGACCTACCCAGACATCCCACAAAAGGAGAGTTTGGAATATGTGGCTTACAAGGCACAATTTTTGTACGCCATGAACAGCATCGAATCCAAACGCATCGAACGCTTGGAAAAAGCACAAGCCCTGCTCGACGATTACTTTTACGTGAATCAACTAACAGGGGAACATGCCAAAGATGCGAAGGAAACCAAAGAGAAAATTCAAAAAGAAATAACAAAACTCAAATCAATTATATGAGCAACGCGATATCCCGCAACGCAGAAACCCGTGATCTGCGCAACTTAGAAAACGAAACCAACAACGTTTACTTGAGCACTATCATCATCTCTAAGCGTGCCAACCAAATCGCTGAGAAGCAAAAGGAAGAATTGCGCAACCGCTTGGAGCCGTTTTTGAACGATTCTGACAACTTGGAAGAAATTCAAGAGAATCGCGAGCAAATCGAAATTTCTATGATGTACGAGCGCATGCCTAAGCCCACTTTGTTGGCATCTCAGGAATTCGCTGAAGAAAAAACCTACTGGAGAATCCCCGATGCTCCGGAAAAGCCCCTTTAATAGAAAGAAAATTCTGATTGGGATTACTGGTGGCATCGCTGCCTACAAAATCCCTCAGTTGGTGCGCATCCTCAAAAAAGAAGGCGCAGAGGTACAAGTAGTGCTTACTGAGTCGGCCAAGAGTTTCGTCACACCCCAAACCCTGGCGGTACTTTCAGAAAGACCTGCCCTGTCCGAATTCTTCAAATCAGACCAAGGCGAGTGGAACAATCATGTCCACCTTGGACTTTGGGCCGATCTAATCATCATCGCGCCGGCCGGTGCCAATACGTTGGCAAAATTGGCTCACGGCATCTGCGACAATCTCTTGATGTCGGTCATCCTATCAGCGCGCTGTCCCATCTATGTGGCACCTGCGATGGATATCGACATGTGGACACACCCCTCTACTCAGGCGAACATTCAAACACTCATGGATCGCGGGGTAACGCTCATCGACCCTGAGGAAGGTTCATTGGCTTCAGGACTTGAAGGCAAAGGCAGAATGGCAGAACCTGAATCGATCGCGACCATTCTGGCCACACACTTTACACCCGCCAACAATTATTTCCTTGGAAAACGCGTACTCGTTACGGCTGGAGGCACCCAGGAACCTATCGACCCCGTCCGTTACATCGGCAATCACAGCAGCGGAAAAATGGGATTCGCCATCGCCGAACAACTGTTATCGCTGGGTGCAGAAGTTGAATTGGTATTTGGCGCGGTAACCGCAACACCAACACCAGGCTGCAATCACCATCAAACGCGCTCAGCCAAGGACATGAAAATCAAGTGCGAACAATTGTTTCCGCATTGCGATGTCCTGATCATGGCAGCCGCCGTGGCAGATTATCACCCCATCGAGGTGGCCACCGAAAAAATTAAAAAATCGGAAAACACACTCACCCTTACCTTAGAGAAAAACCCCGACATCCTCAAATCACTGAGCGAATCGAAAAAACAGCAACAGCGATGCATTGGATTTGCCCTGGAAACCGAACAAGAGGAATTTCATGCGCAGCAAAAACTCCAAAAGAAAAACCTAGATTGCATCGTTCTAAATACATTAAAAAATCCCCAGGCTGGATTTGCGGTTGACACCAACGAAGTCACCCTGTTTTGTAAGGATGGACAAAAATTTCACATCCCCACAGCGCAGAAAGACCAAGTGGCCGCCACTCTGCTTCAGCTATTGGGAAACTGGCTCAACAACACCCCAACCTAATCCATGCGCAAAACCACGTTGCTAATCCGTACGCTTTTTGTCATTCTCACGGTGTTATTCTCCGGAATGTCACAAGCGCAAGAAATCAAATCTACCGTTCAAGTGGTGGCGCCACGGGTGCAAATGACCGACAAACAAGTATTAATCACCCTTCAAACCGCGGCCCAGCAGTTTATCAATACCCGAAAATGGACGGACGAGAATATCGCCCTACAGGAAAAAATTGATATCAGTTTGTTTATCGAAATCACCGCCATCAACAACAACGATTTTAAAGGCACCCTTCAATTTCAGGTGATTCGTCCGGTCTTGAACTCAACCTATAAATCAACCGTGTTCCAGTTCAATGATGAAGATGTTTCCTTTAGCTATCGAGAATTTGAAAACCTCGACTATCAGGAAAACATGAACATGAACGATTTCACAACATTGCTGGCATACTATGTAAATCTCGCCATTGGCTTGGATTTCGATAGCTTTGGAGAGTTGGGTGGCAGCCCCTACTTCGCCAAAGCCCAGAGCATTGTGGCCATGATGACCAACAAACCCGGTTGGAACCAGGCCGATGGGAAAGGCATTCGGAATCGATTTTATTTGGCTGAAAATTTGAACAACCCTCGATTTAAGGAATTGAGACTGCTGAACTACAACTACCACCGTCGCGGCATGGATTTGTTTTCTGAGAATCCCGAACAAGCCAGAAAAAACATCACGGAGATTCTTAAATCATTAAAGGAATCCCAAGCACTCTTTCAAAACAGCTTGTTGCAAAAGACCTTTTTCTCTACAAAATGGCCGGAGCTGGTAGAAATATACAAGGGCGCCACGGTACCAGAAAAAACCGCAATGGCAAAGTTTCTGTCAGATATGGACCCAACCAACAGTCAGCGCTACGAAAAGATCAAGGCATGATTTGGACTGGCCTGGATATCGCCACGGCACTTTCTGAAGCCTTGGACAAACGTCCAACAAAATCACCCATCTTCTTTTTATGCAGTGAACAAACACATTCGCTGTGCCTCAATTTGCTTGAAATGGCTGAGCTCGCCGTGCCCGACAGCCACATAATGACAGTGTCTGATGGAGAAACAGCCAAAACCCTCAATACCTGCGAGACCATTTTTCATTGGTTGCAAACGCAAGGGGCACTGAGAAATGCCTTGCTGATCAATGTGGGTGGCGGCGCCTTGTGTGATGTGGGTGGATTCTGCGCTGCCACTTACCTCAGGGGCATTGCGTTTTGGAACATACCTACCACTTTGTTGGCGATGGTCGACGCCTCTGTGGGCGGGAAA
>JBANFU010000227.1:0-2549 GCA_037975865.1 Bacteroidota bacterium | reverse complement strand
AGGTATTTTCACAAAGGAGGGATGTGAATTTGGTTATGGGGACCGAAACAGGGCTGCGTGCATTGTATCCAAACAAATCGCACAATGACCAAATTTCTGCGTTTGCGTATACGACGAAATCCACGGAACGCAGTTTGTTGCGGATGGGTGCGCGTTTCAGCAGTTCTCGCGTGCGCATTCCAACGGTGGAATTGGGTGACATCGTCGACGATAATCAGGCCCTTGTATTTGACGTATCGGCATCGCACAATTTGTTGAGCAACCTCACCATTTACAGCAATCTTGGCAGCAGTTATCGGAGTCCCAACATTGACGATTTGGGAACACTGGGCATCGTAGATTTTCGGTTTGAGGTGCCACAATACGACTTGAAACCCGAATACAGCCTAAACAAAGAACTGGGTTTTAAGTGGAAGGGGGAGAGCTCCATGGCGAGTGTGAGCCTTTATCACAATGCACTGTCCGGACTAATTACGCGGGTGAAATCGCCGACCGATAGCTTGCAAGGATACCCGGTGTACTATAAACAAAACACGGGCTTGGCGAGAATCCAGGGGGCGGAATTGGATTTTTATTGTGTGATGGGAAAGCGTTTCCGGTTGAAGGGGGGAGCGTTTGTGACCGTGGGCGACAACCTATCTCGGAATGAACCCATGCGGAGAATTCCGCCAGTTATGACGAATCTGCAGAGCAGTTATCGCATGAATGATCAACAGACGTTGTTTGTCACTATCTATGCGGCGGCCCCTCAGAAGCGGTTGGCTCAAGGCGATGTGCAGGATAACCGAATTGGACCATCGGGAACCGCTGGTTACGTGGTTGGAGATTTGCGTTGGAGATGCCAGAAAAAACGGATTTACATGGATTTGGCAGTGGCCAATGTTGGCAATGCACTTTACAAGATGCATGGTTCTGGGGTTTTTATGCCTGGAAGATCATTGCAGTTGGTGGTGGGGTTCTAGCGTTGCAAGTGTCCGTGAATGGCATCGTTTGGGTCGGTGTTGTATTGAAAAAACGCCGTGAGATTAATGGGGTGTTTTTAAAGTCTCTTTTGCATGTAACCCCAGTGTTTAAGAAACGTTAATTATGGATTTGATTGGGCCGGTGATGGGCTTAGGTTACACTTTCATGACACAGAATTTACAGAGTTGTCATTCGGTATGTTGATGTAAGTAATTGATATTTATCTTTTTATTGGTTTTTGTTAAGGAATTCGATGTTGATTTAGTTTGATGGAGCCGTTAAATAATTCTTGTTTACGATTCAGTAACTGAGATGGAGGAATGTCATAACCTACCGCGCGTTGATTTGGATCGTTAAACTAAACCATATCAAATGAAAAAGAAATCGTTTCAAGTGAAGAAGTTAAGTGGAATGGTGGCTGCGTTGGTGGCTGTCCTCGTTCCCACTTCTGCCCTTGCCCAAGATGTTTCTGACACCGGCAAGGTGGAAGAGGTAGTTGTTACTGCCTTGGGTATCAAAAAAGAGAAAAAGAAGCTGGGTTACGCAGTGCAGGAAATTGCTGGTGCGGATCTAGTGAAGGCCAAAGAGCCTAACGCCGTGAACAGCATGGTGGGTAGGGTTGCTGGCCTAACCATTGGTCAAAGCGCTGAATTGTTGGGTACTCCCAATATCGTGCTTCGTGGTAGCGACATTCGTCGTGGTCAAAGCGTGTTATTTGTAGTAGATGGTATTCCTATCAACTCGGATGCCTACAATTTGGGACCCGATGACATTGATAAAGTAACGGTTCTTAAAGGGCCTGCTGCCGCAGCTTTGTATGGATACCGCGGACAAAATGGTGCCATAGTGATTACAACCAAAAAAGGGAGTAAGCGTGGAGTTTCAGTTGAATTCAACTCCAGTAATATGATTGAAAATGGATTCTTGACAATTCCCAAAGTGCAGGATGAGTACGGTCCTGGCGATCACGGAAAATACTCGTTCGTTGACGGTAAAGGCGGTGGGTTGAACGACGGTGATTATGATGTTTGGGGGCCAAAGTTTGAGGGTCAGATGATTCAACAGTATGACGGTTTGAAGCCATGGACAGCTCGTGGTGCCAATAACTTGCAACGTTTTTTGCGCCCAGGAATGGTGAGCAGTAATAACATCAGTGTTGCCAATTCGTCTGAAAAGTCAGATGTGCGTTTTTCTTTCACGAACATGCATCAGGGAGGTATT
The DNA here is from genome assembly GCA_037975865.1 of Bacteroidota bacterium. GTDB lineage: Bacteria > Bacteroidota > Bacteroidia > NS11-12g > UBA955 > UBA955. Next base: position 365 of record JBANFU010000227.1, on the reverse strand, counting down.
GTTCCCAATACTGAATTTAATAGCAATACTTTCAACTTAAGCAACACCGTTCGTTTCAACGATCGTTTGCGTTTGGATGCAAATATTAACTACAACAGACAATCTACGCCGAACATCAACGATGTTCAATATGGTCCTAACAGTTTGATCTACAATATGACCATTTGGGGTGGTGCTGACTGGGATGTTATGTCCGACGACATTCGGGGTATTTGGCAGCCTGGAAAAGAAGGTGTTCAGAGCGTATATGCCGAATACCAACGTTACCACAATCCATGGTTTGTTGCAGAAAAGTGGTTGAGAGGTCATTACAAGAATGACATTTATGGCTATGCATCATTGAATTATGAATTGTCTAAAAATCT
>JBANFU010000184.1:0-8251 GCA_037975865.1 Bacteroidota bacterium | reverse complement strand
TAATCGTTTGAAAACAAAATATTGTGCAGATGCAACTCAGGAAATTCCGCAGCTATGCCCCAGTAAAAGACCAAAGCCGATGAGGAACGCTCTTGTTTTAATATCCGTTGGGGCACTTTATGTCCCGCCAACAGCCGGTTGTAAGTGGCATAAACATCGGCGTTGCTGATGACCACATCGGCGTGCACGGTTCGGGTTTGTTGCTCGGTTTTGTTGAATACCCGAATTCCTTCCGCCCGTTTTTTCGGGGCGATGATTTCTTGCACGTCGTGATTGAAGTGAAAAACAACCCCCTGCCTTAAGGCCAACTGATACAAGGATTGCGGGATGCTCACCATCCCTCCTTGGGGGTAGTAGGAACCGAGTTGCTGTTCCAAATGAGGAATCATGTTGAGCAAAGCCGGCGCACGGTAGGGGTCGCTCCCGTTATAGGTAGCAAACCGGTTGAGGTATTGTACCAAATATTTGTTGCCCACAACGGTACTGTTTTCGCGGTGCATGGACTGAAACAAATTTAGTTTCGGCGCGTAAAACAATCCTTTGAGCGTCTTGAAATTGACGTAGTTTTTGATTTTGTGCAGGCTCTGTTCGATGAACAACGGCGCGGTGGTGTTGTAGCGAAAGGCGGCTTTGTTGAGTTGTTTTTTCAGGGCCAATCGCTCAGATTCAGTGGCGATGCCTTCCAAGGATGCGGAAAAATCGCTCCAAGATTTGTGGGCCTGAAAGCGGGTGCCGTCTTCGTAAAAATAGTGACAGATGGTGCTGAGCGGCTGGTAGTTGAAATGGGCTTTGGGGTCTTCGTTGCACAGAATGAACAACTCATCCACCAGTTGAGGCAGGGTGAACAAAGACGGACCTCCATCGAACCGATAACCCGCATCAACGAAGGAACTCATTTTTCCGCCCGGGTGCATGCTAGCCTCAAAGACCTCCACCGAAAATCCCTGTTTCGCCAGTCGAATGGATGTGGCGATGCCTGCGATTCCGGCTCCAACGACGATGGCTCTTTTCGACATATACCCAAAGCAACAACGAAGGGGATGGATGGTTTACCCTTTGTGTGGAATGTTCTCATGCTTTTTGAAAGTATAGTCATGGAAATTATCAATTTCTTTAGCCATTGGAGGTAGAGATTCTTAGTTTGCCGGGATGAAAAAACTACTCCAATTCACGGCCGCCTTGGCTTTGACCCTGGTGACGGCTTGCGGTGGCGGCGGCAATAAAACGACCTATGGGTTGAAAGATGTGGAATTCACCCTTTCAGGTCCCCTGTACGAAGGGCCCAACCCCGCCCAATATACCGTGGCAGTGGATTTGAAAACGTTGCTGGGCGACAACTATGCTGAGGGGGTAAAAATCAGTCATGCTGTGTTGAAATCGGCCCACATCCGTGCCGTTGATTCTGCCAATTTTGATGGGGTGAATAGTTTTGTCGTGAGTTTGGCGGGCGATAACCCCGATCTCCAAATGAAGGAATTGGCCTTCCTCAATCCTGTAAAAGCCGGTACCACTGATGCTGCGCTGTCTATCTCCAACGAGGTAACGGCTGAAGATTATTTTGCCGAAAAGCAATTCTACATCGTGGTGGATGCGGGTTTGGCCAAAGACATTGAGGCTGACATGGTATTCAAGGGCGACTTTGAATTCGAACTAACCTACAAATAAATCAACCTGTAACGAACTTAAAGCGAATATATCAAACGAACGAAAAGCGAATAAATTATGAGAAAATTCATCTTCCCTATGTTGTTGGTCCTAGTGGCTGGCGTACTCACTGCCTTTGTGCAACAAAATCCTGAAGCGGATCGCTTGATGGGTGTGTGGGAGCCGAGTAACGGTCGTGCCCGCGTGAAAATTGAAAAAATTGGTGCCAAATACTACGGCAAGTTTGTGTGGCTCAAGGAGCCCATCGACCCTGCAACAGGACAGCCCAAGACGGATAAAAACAATCCTGATCCCAGCATGAAAAACGTGCCTTTGAAGGGCTATCGCATGCTGAAAGATTTCGTATACAAAGGCAACAACGAATGGGCCGATGGCACCATCTACGATCCTTTGAACGGCAGTACCTACAGCTGTACCATCAAAATGACCAACGCCAATACATTGGATATCCGCGGGTACATTGGGGTGTCGGCTCTGGGTAGAACCGATGTTTGGAAGCGCATGGTTGTTAAATAAAGCCCGATGCAAATCAGAAACTTCATGGCTCCAGGTTGGATCGCTGGCCTGGTGTTGGGCATCTTTTGCGCGACTACCACATCGCTCCAAGCCCAAACAGAAACACCGCAAACGCCGCAAGATACCTTGACGCCAGCGGAGGAGGAGGATTACAGTCAGTACGATAACATCGGTTTTGCCGCTGAGGGGGCCAAGCGTTATTGCAGTCCCAAAATCGAGGGGTTGAGTCCGGCTAAGTTGATTAGCATTGGATACGACTACCAGATGGGGTATACGATGAAGGCCGATACGTTTCGCAGGTTGGGGAGCGTAGCGCCACTGATGCCAGACAGCGCCCGGGTATTGACATCGAACGGAATGCGTTTTGGCTGCAACATTCCCGTGATTTCTCGCACCGATTTGGTGTGGCAGATGGGCGCAAACTATTGGGAGCAGCGCTACAAATTTGAGGATCCCGTTGCGTTGAAAAGTCCCATGCTTACATCGCTCAGCGAACATGGATTGCGTACGATGGGCATCAACACAACCTTGTTCAAGCCATTGAACGATGTGAAATTTTTGTTGTTTCAAGGTTCGGCGGACTTGAGTGGTGACTACCAATTTGGCAAGTTTATGCCGTTGAAGTACACCAAGTATTCTGCGGCTTTGATCTACGGTAAACGCACTTCGGAGAAGAAGCAATGGGGTGTGGGTGTTGCCAGAACCTACCGCGTGGGTGAGTTGAACTACATTCCCATCATTTTCTACAATTCAACGGATGTAGCCAACAAATGGGGCACTGAGATTTTGTTTCCCGCCAGGGCACATGTGCGCAGAACCATCAACAGCAGAAACATGTTGTTTGCGGGGTATGAGTTGGAAGGACAGAGTTATCGTTTGTGGCGTTCAAACGACCCCACCGGATTCAATTTGCGCAATGAAGACGTAGAAATCCGTAGGGGCGAAATCCGCCTTCGCGCCGTGTACGAATTCTCATTGAAAGACTTTATTTGGATGTCGATTCAAGCCGGTTACCGCATCAACTACCGCTATGATGTGGATCGTTTGGGCAATGGCAAGGAAATTTATCGTGCTTTCGGACTTGCGAGCGATGCACCTTATGTGATGGTCAACCAGTTGACAAACCCACTATATTTCAACATTAGCCTAAATTTGGTCAGTCCTTAAACAAACCGCAAAACCAATTTGGTTGCTACTTGTTCGTAGTGCGTGACTTCATCAGGCCATACGGATTTGTGGTTGGTTTTTCCCCACCAATTGTTTGGTTCGCTCCCAAGCGGAACGGACGAGGTTGCGATATTGGAGGAGGGCTTGTTCTTTACGGAGTTCGCCTTTCACAAGCAGAAGTTAATGTATCATCGGGCATCGATGCGATGCTACGCAGATCAACTGCAATCGCAGGGTTGCCGTGTGCGATACTTGTCTTGCGATGGCAAGGCGTTGGATCTTTCGGTCTGGGTGAAGCGATGGAGCGATGAGGGATTTCGCTCTTTGCATCTGTATCGTTTGGAAGATGATTGGTTGGTGCAAAGATTGTCGGCCGCGGCCGTATCGAACGACATCGCCATGGTATATTATGACACGCCCCAATTTTTATTGGACCGGGCGGCCGTGAAATCCTATTTTGCGGGTAAGTCCCATTTTCTACAGGCCAACTTTTACGCCGCCCAGCGCAAGCATTTTCAGGTGCTGATGGAGGGTGCCAAACCCCGAGGCGGAAAGTGGAGTTTTGATGAAGACAATCGGCAGCGGTTCCCCAAAGACGGCGTGGTGCCTGTGCTGAGGCAAGTACGGTATGACCGGGAATTGGCTTATTGGCAGGAGGCGGTAGACTACGTTCAAGCCTATTTTCCCCAAGCGCTGGGTGATGTTGAAGGCGATTTTCAATACGCCATCTCGCATGAAGGCGCACAGCAATGGCTGACAGAATTTATCGATCATCGCTTACACCATTTTGGTACTTATGAGGATGCTTTGGTGGCGAAAGAGCCTTTGTTGCATCACAGTTTGTTATCGGTCTATCTCAACAATGGCTTGTTGCTGCCCAAGGATGTTTTGGATGCTGTATTGCAAGCCTATGAACGTCGGGGACTGCCTTTAAACGATATTGAGGGGTTTGTACGACAATTGTTGGGCTGGCGGGAATTTATTCGCGGCCTTTATTTGTCGGTGGGACGTAAGCAACGCACGCGCAATTACTGGGGTTATACTCGGAAAATTCCAAGGTCGTTTTATGAGGGCACCACGGGTATCGTGCCGGTGGATGTTGTGATTCGAAAGGTCATGAGGAACGGGTATTGCCACCATATTGAGCGGTTGATGGTGTTGAGCAATTTTATGTTGCTGTGCGATTTTGATCCAGATGAGGTGTATCGGTGGTTCATGGAGTTGTTCATAGACGCGTACGATTGGGTGATGGTGCCCAATGTGTATGGGATGGGTCAATTTGCCGATGGCGGGATGATGAGCACCAAGCCTTACATCAGCGGGAGCAATTATTTGATGAAGATGGGTGATTTTGAAAAGGGGCCTTGGACGGAAGTTTGGGATGGGTTGTATTGGCGATTCATCGACAAGCACCGGGATTTCTTTTTGAAGAATCCGCGGATGGGGGTCATGGTGAAGTCGTACGATAAAATGGATGTTGGTAAGCGAGATCGACTGTCGGCCGTGGCGAATCAATTTTTGAAAGGATTAAGCGATGAATGAGCAAGCGTTAATACGGGGAACTGAGGCTCCTACTTCGGCGGTAGGGTCTGTTGAGTTGATGGGCAAGGTGTGGGTAGCCAACGAGAGAAATTCAAAGGTAGGTGCGATTCCAGATGCGGTATCGGACGGTGAAAAGCAAATCATCCTCGAAGACAGAATCATAGAGATGGCCTGGGAGGATAGAACGCCGTTTGAGGCGATAAAGGCGCAGTTTGGGTATTCAGAGGCCCAGGTGATTGCTTTGATGCGACGTCAGTTGAAGCGCAGCAGTTTCAATTTGTGGCGCAAGCGGGTGAACAGCGGGGTGAGCATCAAGCACCAAAAGTTGCGCAGCGTGGCTGTGAATCGGTTTCATTGCAGTCGACAGAAGTCGATTTCCAACAACAAAATCAGCAAGCGATGATACATACAGAAAAAGTGCGGGCATTGCTCGCCGCGATTGATGCGAAGCGATATGGTAAGACCCGCAATTATATTTCGGGGAGTGTGAGTGAATTGGGTCCTTATGTGTCGCGCGGGGTCCTTACTACCCGACAAATTTGGACTTATTTGTTGTCGCGGGGGCACAGTTTTGAGGAGGTATTTGGATTTGTTCAGCAGTTGGCATGGCGCGATTTTTTTCAGCGGGTATGGATGGGGCTGGGCGATGGGATCAACGCAGACATTCGGGGTGATCAGCAGGGGGTGAAACACACCGCGGTTCCCGCCGCGATCGCGGCGGGACCCGCGGGCATTGAAGGCATCGACGTTGGAATTCAGCGTCTGTTGACTACCGGCTATTTGCACAACCATCAGCGGATGTATACCGCCTTTTTAACGTGTAACCTGGCCGGCGCCCATTGGAAATTGCCCGCCCATTGGATGTATGCCCACTTGCTCGATGGGGATTGGGGCTCCAATGCCCTATCCTGGCAATGGGTCGCCGGCACCTTTTCCAATAAGAAGTACATCGCCAATCAAGAAAACATCAATCGGTATACACATACCCACCAACGCGGAACCTACCTCGATGTAGAGTATGAACAACTGGCAGGAGCTCCCGTGCCTGGCGTGCTTGAACCCACGGTGGAGGCAGACGCGGTGCTGCCCTTCTCTGATTGTGATGCGGCGGCTTGGCACAAAGCCATTGAAAAACAGGGTTTGCGCCTGTGGGATCCTCAGTATGCAGTGATTGAAAGTCGCGTGGTGCTTCACAACTATTATCAGTTGAGTCCTTCCTTTGCGTCGGAGATGCCCGGAACCCGCATTCTGCTGCTTGAGCCCAGAGTGTTTGCCCAATATCCCATTGCGGCCCACTGCGTAGATTTTGTGGTGTCACTGGCCGCTGAAATTCCCGATCTGCACGTGTTTGTGGGCGAATTTGGCGCTTTACAGACAGCGTTAAGGTCGTTTGGAGCAGTGGAGATCGTCTACCAAGAGCATCCGTTGAATCGACACTACAAAGGCACCGAAATTCCGCGGGATTGGTTGGCGCCAGAGGTGGAGGGTACATTTTCGTCGTTCTTCTCCTACTGGAAAAAAGTAGAAAAATCGCTGCGTAAAGAATACAAAGAAATTCGAGGGTATTGAAACGATGGATAGCCAGAAGCCCACACTGCAGATTGTTTGGATCAAGCGCGACTTGCGCACCCGCGATCATGCGCCCCTGGCGGCAGCGGAGGCAACGGGAATGCCGTATCGGGTGATATTCATTTTTGAGCCGAGTTTGGTTGGGCATGCGGATTGTTCGGACCGACATCTGCGGTTCCAGTGGCAGGCGATACAAGACATGCAGCAGCGATTGGGTCGGCCCGTAGATGTGTTCTGGGGTGAGGCGGAAGCCGTTTTTTTGTCGTTGATAGAGGCGTTTGACGTGCAGCGGGTGTTATCATACCAAGAATCGGGGATAGAGAAATCGTTTCTGCGCGACAAAGCCATTGCGAAGTTGCTCAGTAGTAAGGGGGTGGCGTGGCAGGAATTTCAACGAAACGGAGTCATACGAGGCATCAAGGACCGGGTAGATTGGGACAAACGGTGGTTTGTGACCATGTCTGAGCCGTTGATTGAGAATGAATATCGCAAGTCGCTGTTCCCCATTGAACAAGTGCCATTGGAAGCGACCATCAGTACGCAGTTTTCAATCCCTGAGGCGATGCTTTCCATTATGAACACTGCGGCGCCTGGGATGCAGTTGGGTGGCGAATCGATGGCTTGGCGGTATTTGCAGGGATTTTTGTCGGACCGACACCGCAACTACCATTTTCACATTTCTAAGCCCCAGTTGAGTCGGGGGTCCTGTTCACGACTTTCGGTCTATATCGCTTGGGGTAATTTGTCGATCAAGCAAATTTATCAAGCTGCCAAATCACTGAGCAAAGAGCAGAAAAATGGCCGAGCGATCACAGCTTTTTTGTCGCGCATCAAGTGGCACGATCATTTTGTTCAGAAGTTTGAGCAGGAGTGTACCTATGAATATCGGGCTGTGAACCGGGCATTTGAGGATTTGGGGGCGGAGAACGATGCGCGGTTATTGCAGGCTTGGAAGGAGGGTAAAACGGGGTATCCATTGGTGGATGCGAATATGCGGGCGTTGGCGGCAACGGGGTGGATTAATTTCAGGATGCGGGCGATGTTGGTGAGTTTTCTCACCCATCATTTGGACATTGATTGGCGGTTGGGTGTGTATCATTTGGCGCAATATTTTTTGGACTACGAGCCGGGGATTCATTATACGCAGTTTCAGATGCAGGCGGGGACCACTGGGGCTAATACGGTGCGGGTGTACAATCCGGTAAAGAACGGGTTGGAGCACGATGGTGAGGGTGATTTTGTGCGCCGGTGGGTTCCGGAGATTGCGGGACTGCCGAATCATTTGATTCATCAACCTTGGACGATGACGGACATGGAGCGTGTGTTGTATGGGGTTGAGTTGGGCGCGGTTTATCCTTTGCCGGTGGTGGCCTTGCAGGGCCGAAAGATTGCGATGGTATCGCGGATTTACGAAATGCGGAAATCGGAATTTGCGAAGGAAGAGAAGGCGCGGGTGTTGAAAAAGCACAGTCGGCCAACGAAGGCGAAATTGGAGGGGAAATCGCCCATCGAAAAGAAGAAGGGAAGGGGTAAGAAGTCGTGAAGGGAGTAAAGAAGCAGCATTTGCCCAGCAAGGTTTGTGTGACTTGTGGACGACCATTTTCGTGGCGCAAGAAGTGGGAGCGGGATTGGGAATCGGTGAAATATTGTAGTGACCGATGTAGGAAATCGGCCTAATGCTTGGAATTATGGATAGAATCCATAGTTTTGTCAGAAACGAAACTACATGAAAGCATTATTACTAGCATCTATTATGACCGCGACCAGTTTTTTTGGTGCATCGGCGGTAAAA
>JBANFU010000084.1:0-6704 GCA_037975865.1 Bacteroidota bacterium | reverse complement strand
CCAAATCTTCGTCATTGATTACAATGACCATCCCCTGTCCTCCCAACACATAGCTTGGGCGCACCAAAACGGGGTAGCCTACTTCATTGGCAATTTTTATGGCTTCTTCAGCATCCAATGCCACACCAAACTTGGGGTATGGAATATCTAAGGATGCTAACATATCACTGAAGCGACCGCGGTCCTCGGCGATATCCATGTTGTCATAGCTTGTTCCGATGATTTTCACCCCTTTTTCATGCAGTTTTTCAGCCAATTTCAACGCCGTTTGTCCGCCCAATTGAACGATCACACCTTCAGGTTTTTCATGTTGGATGAGTTCCCACAAATGCTCCCAATACACCGGTTCAAAATACAATTTATCCGCCATATCGAAATCCGTACTCACGGTCTCGGGGTTACAGTTAATCATGATGGCTTCATATCCTGCTTCACGCGCAGCCATGATTCCATGTACACAACTGTAGTCAAACTCAATACCCTGTCCGATCCGGTTTGGACCGCTACCCAAAACAAAAATTTTCTTTTTATCACTCACGACGCTTTCGTTTTCGCCATCGAAAGTGGAATAGAAGTAGTTGGTGGGACTTGGGAATTCAGCGCTACAGGTATCCACCATTTTATAGACCCTGCGGATTCCTAATGACAGACGTTTGTCGCAAACTTGCTCTGCTGTTGTGTTGCCACCCATCAACCAAGCAATCTGCTCATCGCTGTAGCCTTTTTCCTTGGAAATTTTGAGCAAAGCAGCGGGAATATTCTCTGGGTTATATCTGCGGATTTCCGTTTCTGTTTTTACTAAGTCAGCAATTTGTTCCAAGAACCAGCGGTCGATGCGGGTAATTTTCTGAACGCTGCTGATGGGAACACCCAAAGCCAGGGCATCTTTTACCTGGAAAACGCGATTCCAACTGGCGTGTTCCATGCCATGGGCAAGTTCTTCCAGGTTTCGGCTCACTTTGTTTCCATCGGCACCCAATCCATGTCGCGAAATTTCCAAACTTTGACAGGCTTTTTGCAGGGCTTCTTGGAAACTGCGACCGATGGCCATCACTTCTCCCACTGATTTCATCTGGAATCCCAGTCGGGTTTCTGCTCCGTGGAATTTGTCAAAGTTGAAGCGTGGAATCTTGACGATCACATAATCCAGGGCTGGTTCAAAAAACGCACTGGTTGTTTTGGTCACCGGATTTTTTAACTCATCGAGGTAGTATCCAATTGCCAACTTCGCGGCAATTTTTGCGATAGGGTAGCCAGTGGCTTTGGATGCGAGCGCTGAACTTCGGCTTACGCGGGGATTAATCTCAATGGCAATAATCTCCTCATCAACGGGGTTTACACTGAATTGGACGTTACACCCACCGGCGAATACACCCATACTGCGCATCATTTTGAAAGCCATATCGCGCATGCGTTGGAAGGCGGTATCACTCAACGTCATGGCCGGCGCAACCGTAATAGAATCACCCGTATGGATACCCATTGGGTCGAAATTTTCAATTGTACAGATTACGGCAATGTCATCTTTGGAGTCGCGCAAGAGTTCAAATTCGTATTCTTTCCAACCTAAAACGGCCTGCTCAACCAAAACTTCATGGACTGGACTAGATTCGAGACCATATTGTAATGCGCGGTCAAATTCTTCTTTTTTGTATACTATGGCGCCGCCGGTTCCACCTAAGGTGTAACTCGGACGAATAACCAAGGGAAAACCAATGCGCTGGGCGATTTCTTTCCCTTCGAGGAAACTATTGGCAATTTGACTTTTCGCTACACCCACGCCCAATTCAACCATCAGTTGGCGGAACTTCTCGCGGTCTTCCATTTTGTCAATGGCAGGGATGTTTACACCGATAATTCGACAGTTGTATTTCTCCCAAATCCCCAATTCATCGCACTCTTTGGCTAAGTTTAAAGCTGTTTGACCGCCCATGGTGGGAAGTACTGCGTCAATGACCTGTTCTTGCAAGATTTTTTCAATGCTCTCAGGTGTCAATGGCTGGAGATAAACATGATCGGCATTCATTTTATCCGTCATGATGGTGGCTGGGTTGCTGTTAATCAGCGAAACTTTGATGCCTTCTTCGCGGATACTGCGGGCTGCCTGCGATCCGGAATAGTCAAATTCACAAGCTTGTCCAATGATGATCGGCCCACTGCCGATGATGAGTACGTGTTTGATTGAGGGGTCCTTTGGCATGATTCCAAAAATTGTACAAATTTAGGGCATAGCAACCGGAAAAGGGGTTTAATTTTCCACGATTTGCATAGAATCGAAAGAAAAGGTGGTTTTAAGCGAGTAAGAATGGCAGAATTAGGTATTCCAGAAAGAACAGCCCCCAATAAAACATGTAAAATCGTTTGATGCTTGCCGATGAGTTAAGATCCACGCGCTGGGCTTGCGACCAAAAAATTGCGAGCAGTAAAACATGGATAATTCCGGCAGTTGTATGGATATCAATTAGAAACCAAAAAATCGAAAGGAAAAGATAGGCCATGGAAACAAGCCACTGCCCAGATTTTAGGGCTTTTTGTCGGCTCCAAACCAAGGCCAACGTTTTGAAACCATGAATTTTATCGCCCTGAGTATCGGGAATGTCTTTGAACCAGGCGATGCCCAAGCTAAAGGCTGTGACGAATACGACCAGGGGTGTAAGCCATGTGAGTGAAATCAGGGGCCACCCAAATAGGCGGGTAGCGAAGTGAATGGCAATGCCTACATTGATAAGAGGTCCTCGAACCAAAGCAATGGCGGATGCGGCCCAAACATGATGTCGTTTGAATTGAATGGGTGGCAATGAGTACATCGCACCAATTGCGGCGATGACGGTGATAAGAATTCCGAGAAAAGGCTGGATAAACCACGCACCGAAAATGGCGATGGCGCCCGCGATACCCACAATCCATTTGCCTTGATTTAGGGTTAATTCACCCGATGCCAACGGCAACTGTGGCTTATTGATTTTGTCCAGTTCCACATCAACAATTTGGTTGAGTCCGGTGATGAAAATGTTACAAGCCAAGCATACAAAAAGCGTTGGGAGAAGGACACTAAAAAATCCAGTTGCTGTTGCTGTAACAACCGGGATAAATCCCACGACCTTGGCTGATTGTGATACCTGCCCTGACGCGTTGAAAACATGGATCCCCTGATGGCCATCGTGTGGACTACAGAATACAACCAAAAACAACAAGGACACTATGCTGATGCTTGAACCAATGAGGGTATGGGGTCTTGAAAATCGCCAGATCAGTGAAAGCATGGGTCAAAGTAACAACCAATCCAACAAATTTGTGTTACTTTGATTGATGCAAGTCCCCAATTCATGGTTATGGTACACATTATTGGTGGTTGTATTGGTGGTTGGTGTCATTTCCGCGCTTGAAAAAAAGCGTCCTGCATGGCAGTTTTACCTGAGAAAAATTTTACACATCATAGTCATTTTTGTTGCCGCACTGGCATCCATGTATTTGGTATCCATTTGGTTGCCAATTGTATCTTGGGTAGCTTCCATAGTTTTGTGGATTGCTATCAAACTGGGTTGGTTTGAGGAGGTTGTTGCGGGTGAACAAGCCCGAAAGCCTTGGGGGATGGTCTATTTTTCTGTGATTTACGCGGTTTTAACTTCGTTACCCTGGATGTTGTTTGGCCCTGGTTCGCATCAATGGTTGATAATGCGTTGGATGAATGGTTGGTCGTTTTGTACTTTGGCTTTTGCCGATGGCTTGGCAGGAATCATGGGTCGTTGGGGCACAAAGTTTCTCAGTTTAGATCGTGAACAAGTATTCGGAATTTTCAAATTAGACGGTGAAAGAAAATCGTGGTTTGGATTTTTTGTTTTTTGGCTTGTTTCTGTGGTGGTTGGTGTTTTATTCTGTGCGATGGGCAAGGAATTAATACCAAACGCGGTGTTGATTGATGATGTGGTTATACCCCAATTGATAGTCTTTGGATTCGCTGTGGCCGCGGTAGAAATGGTTTCTGGTAAGGGCAGTGATAATATCTTTATTGTTGTGGCTGTTTGGTTATTCTCCGGAGCGATGGCCATGAGTTTTATGGGTAGTCCTCATGCCATTTTCTTTCAAGGAACAGGGTATTTATTGTTGTATATGCTGTTATCGGTTTGTGCAGCCTTTGGGTTGTACCGAAGCAAATTATTAGACAATACAGGTGTGTTAATGGCTTGGATTTTGGCCTTTGTGGTTGTGGTGATGGCGGGATGGTCGCTATGGCCTTTGATAGTTTTTTTGGGTTTATCCAGTGTCATAGGTCGATTGAAGAAGAAGAAGTATGGTCTTTCAATGTTGGGAGATTCGAAGGAGGGAAAGCCCCGTGACAGATGGCAAGTATTGGCCAATGGAGGCTTGTATATGGGCTGTGCATTATTGGTTTATTTGATCAATATGGATGTCGCTGCTTTTTTTGGATTAACGATGGATGCAGGCGTTGATGAAAAATGCGCGTTGCTGGCATTCTATACTTTGTCTGCAAGTTGTGCTGACACACTGAGTAGTGAGGTGGGCCAATGGATTGGGGGCATCCCGAGGAGTATTATAACAGGAAAACAGATTCCAAAAGGTGTTTCCGGTGGAGTTACTGTTGCGGGGTTTGTTGGAGCCGTCATAGGCGCTGTGTCTATCGGGTTATGTATTTACTTCAATGACTGGATTGAATTGAAAAAAGCCTTGGATTGGAGTGAAACTCAGATATTTTTATCTGTGGTGAGTTTGGGTATTCTTGGGACGGTAATTGATAGCATGATTGGCGACTTGTTTCAATGCAAATACATGCAATCAGACGGATTACTTTCTGATGTCCCCGACAAAGAGAATTTTGTAATTGCAAAAGGAGTGATTTGGGTGACCAATGATAGGGTGAATGCAATGACAGGCTTTGTTACGTTTTTTTTAGGTGGTTTAATTCTTTTCTAGCGGCAGATTTTAGAGGGATTTGGGGGGTAACTATAAAATCTGTGTTTCAGGCAACTGTAATGTAAAACTTGTTGTCATGTGTATCAAAAAGTATACAAAACAAGGTCAGAAAATGAAGAAGTTCAACAAAACCATCAACATTCCATACTTTTGCAGACGCGTGGAAAGAGTTTATAAAAAAATCACAACGTTAACTTTATTCGAAGAGAATCTATGATAAATAATACAATCAAAGGTATTAACCTATTCCTGTTTACAGCCATTTTAACGATTTCAAATTCACTGATTGCTCAAACTATCAGTAGTAATTTGTCGTTTAGTTTAAAATCAGGAAACGTATTTCCGGTCGATAATAATAACTGTGGAGTAGCGGCTCCCACGGCTTATTTTGTGGCAGTAGAAGCGTATAACTCAGGTACAACTGAAATCAATGTTGGATCATTGACGTTGGACTCGGTGCCATCAGGATGGCAAATCAAGGGCCCCATTAATGGGAAATATCAAATAGGTAAATTGGGGGCTGGACAGAAAAAAACGGCCTTCTTTTATGTTCATGCGAATTGTGCCGACAAAGGTTCCACCAAAGGCATTCGATTCACGGCTGACAATGGTTCAAATTATCAGTATTACCGTCCGTCTCTCAACGTAGTTGGTATATTGACCACGGCGTCTGCGGGTTCCATGACTAGCAAAGTGAGTTCTTTGCGTGTGTTGGGGGCCTACATCATGGATACGGTAACGTTCTCGTATCAAGGTTTTCCTAGCGGTGGAGAGATGTTGTTCTCACCGAGTACCTTGGTGACCTTCAAATCCAATTTGTTGAAATTGGAAAAAGTAAAGGTTGTCAGTGCGGCAAGTGGGATTGGTGTAATTCCAGGGGATCAAGATTTATTATATTTTAATGCAGGATTTACGGCTAGTGGTTCAACCAATTACGACGTAAAAGTACTTTTTCAATGGAAAGTTGTGGGATTGGGTGATTCCACATTGCTTGTTCCACTATCAGCTAATCAACAGGGTGGCTCAAACGTAAAAGGTAAAGTAGGTGATTCATTGTCAAATTTATCGTCAACTCCGATAATATTGGCTAAATGGATTAACATGGTGAATGGGAGCAATGCCATTACAGTTACCAAAAAAAGTAATAAAACTACATACAATGCGGGTGATACTTTGGTTTACAGCGTTGCCTTAACCAACAGTTCTGCAGCAGATGTTATGGTAGATCGCATTGTGGATACATTACCTTCTGGGCTTTCGTTTATTGATATTGCTTCAACCTCTGACTATAGTGTAGCTGAGTTTTCAAGTTTGCCTTCATTAGGGGCTACTGGAAATCTTTTGTTCGAAGGTGGAAATACAAACCCCAGTACCGGGGCGATTTCCATTTTTGTGCCTGCCAATAGCACGAAGACATTGAAGTTGAGATACAAAGTAGCTACCGGAACTACCGGCACATTGACCAACAAAGCGGCGGCGTATGTTTCAACCACCCGTTTGGATACCGGGTACGCCAATGTATATCAATATGGACCTCCAGTTGCAACATTAAAAACTAAGTCGAATGTCAAGTGTAAGGGAGGAAATGATGGATCTTTTGAGGTTCAAGTAACGAATGGAATGCCAACATACCGGTACAGTATTTATGGTGGTACACCATATCAATACTCTCCTGTCTTTAATAACTTACCAGCCGCTTCTTATGTGGTCACGGTTACTGATTCCGCGGGCCAAATTGATACTGTTCAAATTACGATTGGTGAACCGGCTGC
>JBANFU010000059.1:0-13808 GCA_037975865.1 Bacteroidota bacterium | reverse complement strand
CATTACCAATGAATTTTCCCCGCGTTTTTTGCGTAGGTATGCCAATTTATACGAGGTTATGAAAGGCGCCGTTGAAAATTACATCAGCGATGTAAAATCGGTGGATTTTCCCAATAACAAGGAACAATATTAAGGGTTGGGGGCATGGCGGTATGACATCCATTCCCTTTTACTTAAGCCATTTGGTTGCGGAGGATTATCCTTCGGTGGCGGCTATTTTTGAGCAGGGCATTGCGGGTGGGAACGCCACTTATGATACGGCAGCCGCTTCTTGGGACGATTGGGATGATAAACACTTGGCGGTTTGTAGGTGGGTTGCGAAATCCCAACAAGAAGGCAGGGTATTGGGGTGGGCGGCACTCAGCCCCGTGAGTTCGAGACACGTTTTTCGCGGCGTGGCTGAGCTTAGTATTTACGTGGATAACGAAGCCAAAGGGATGGGTGTGGGCAATTCATTGATGCAGGCAATCATTGGTGATGCTGAAGAACAAGGCTTTTGGACACTGCAATCCGGCATATTTCCTGAAAACGCGGCCAGTGTGAGGCTTCATGAAAAGTTTGGTTTTCGGACCGTGGGAAGGAGAGAACGGATAGGGCAGATGCGCGACGGTAGATGGCGCGACATCATACTGATGGAGAGGCGCAGCCAAACGGTGGGTAAGTAAGGGGTTAAATTGATTTTTTTCGCTTGAATGGCGCGATCATACCTTCTACTTGGTTGATGATATTTTCACACTGAGCCACGACGTCTTTGCCTTTTTCAGTGACGGTGATTGGCAATGTGCTACGGTCGAAGATGGTGGTGTTCATGCGGTCTTCGAAAGTTTTAATTTGTTGACTTACTGTACTTTGGTCGGCCGCACATTCATCTGCCGCTTTCGAAAAACTGCCATGTTTCGCCACGGAAACCACATATTGCATCTGTCGGAGTGTAATAATCATAAAAAGTCAACAAAGATTGTTTAACAAAGTTTGAGTTGAGTGTTGAAAATCTTCAACAAATG
The DNA here is from genome assembly GCA_037975865.1 of Bacteroidota bacterium. Lineage (GTDB taxonomy): Bacteria > Bacteroidota > Bacteroidia > NS11-12g > UBA955 > UBA955. Next base: position 12,804 of record JBANFU010000059.1, on the reverse strand, counting down.
TACCGTGTGGTTGGATTAGAAAAAATAAGGCCGGAGTGAAACTCTGGCCTTATGGATTTTATCAATAAGTAGTTGGCTTACTTGTTGCCCTTGGCATGGTCGGCCAAGAACTGAGCCAAACCGATATCGGTCAGGGGGTGTTTCAGCAAACCCAAGATGGCGCTGAGTGGACAAGTAACAACATCGGCACCATGCTGCGCACACTGAACAATGTGCAAAGAAGTACGCACGCTGGCCGCCAAAATTTCCGTTTCATAACCCTGTACGGCATAGATCTCGGCGATTTGCTTGATCAAATCCAAACCTTCCCAGTTTTGATCGTCGATGCGACCTACAAACGGCGACAAATAAGTAGCACCGGCTTTTGCTGCCAAGATGGCCTGTCCAGCGCTGAATACCAACGTGCAATTGGTGCGGATGCCGCGGTCTGAAAAGTATTTAATAGCCTTGATACCGTCTTTGATCATGGGAACTTTCACCACAATATTTGGGTGAAGCGCCGCCAATTTTTCACCTTCTGCCACCATGCCGTCAAAATCGGTGCTGATAACCTCCGCACTTACATCGCCATCTACCATTTCGCAGATGGTTTTGTAGTGGTTCAATACGGCTTCTTCAGTGAAGATGCCCTCTTTGGCCATCAAGCTGGGGTTGGTTGTAACGCCATCCAAGATTCCGAGGTCGTTTGCTTCTTTAATTTGTGCCAAGTTGGCGGTGTCGATGAAAAATTTCATGCTGCGAAGTTAGCCATCATTTGGGCTTGTTTCATGGTCTTCGTTCCACATTTTTTACACCTTTTGAAAGAAATTCCGGCCATTTAAGGGGATTGTGGTGGTAATTTAGAAATTGAAAATCAAACAATTATGATTTTGGTGGGTTTGTTTGGGGATTGTTGTGCCAAAAAATTACAGCTATATCATTCAAGGAGCGGGTGCCTCAGGGCTGTGGCTCGCCTATTGGATGGACCGCGAAGGACTGCTTGCCAACAAGACCTTGTTGATCATCGAAGGGGTGACCAACAAGCACAACGATCGCACTTGGTGTTTTTGGACCGATGAGTCGAGTCAGACCTTTCCATTTGTAGATAAGCATTGGACATCGCTGTGGGTGCAAGGTCGAGCGCAAGCGATTACGCCCTACAGATATTGCCACGCCAGAAGTTCGGATTTTTACACTTGGATAAAATCTCAATTGCAGCTCAATGCAAACGTGCATTGGCATATAGATTGGGTTAAACAAGTGGATCAAGTGGGCGATGCCGTGTTTGTCCAAACGGAAACGGCCTCATTCAAGTCCGATTTTGTGTTTCACAGCGGAGGATTGCATGGCGATGCTAATCCTTCGCCCATTTCACTGTGGCAATCCTTTGTGGGTTGGCGGGTGAAATTGCTCCATGGGAGTTGGCAAGGTGATGCGGCAACCTTGATGGATTTTGGTATCGCCCAACAGGGGACCACTCGTTTTGTGTATGTGTTGCCGATTTCTGATCAAGAAGGACTCGTGGAGATCACCCAATTTCATGGCGAGCGATTGGATCGTGTCTATGGAGAGGCGTTGTTGAAGCAATTGTGTGCGGCGCGCGGATGGCAAGTGGAGGTTTTGGAAGTAGAGTGCGATGCCATTCCGATGAGTTCAATGTTCAATCAACGGCAATCCCATCATGCCAAGCAGGATCGCATCATTGCACTCGGTGTGCAAGCCGGTGCTTTGAAACCGACGACCGGTTATGGGTTTCTGTCGATGCGCAACCATGGAAGAAAACTGGCGCAGGCCTTAAAACAAAATAACAACCTCCCAAAAATTTATCGTCCCTGGCGGTTTCGGTTTTATGACGCCCTGTTGTTGCAGATGTTGGCGCAAACCCCAGATCGCGGTGCGGCGATATTTGAACGGCTATTTTCGCGTCAGCCAGCGCATCAAATTCTGAAATTCCTCAATGAAAACACCTCAGTTTGGGAAGAGGTTCGCTTATTCTCCCGACTTCAAGTACCTTGGTTCCTCAAAGCGTTGTTGAAATATGTTAGGCAGTAAATGGTCGTTGAAATCGGTGAACCACCGGTTTTTCTGGGGACAGTCCATTGTTCAGGTTCTGTTGATCATCTTGGCTGCGGCGAATGTAGGTATGGCTGTTTTATTGGCTTTTGCGCTGGTGGCTTTGATTTTTGTGGGGATTCCCCACGGGGGCAATGACTATTTTTATCGTCCCGACAAAACGGGTTGGGGTAGCATCCGATTTCTACTGTACTATTTGGGTAGCATGGCTTTGTACGCGGGATTGTGGTATACGCTGCCATTGATGGCCTTATTGGTTTTTTTAGGCATATCGATGCATCATTTCGGCCAATCGAATTTTCTATCTTCCCGATGGACGGATCCTGAATCATTGCTATGGGGGGGATGGTTGTTGGTGTTTCCCATTTTGTTGCATTTGCCGGAAGCGATGGGAGTTTTTGGTCGCATGATGGGTTACGGCGCAGCCGGAGATTGGCTTGGGGCAACCATAGATCTAAGCGTGATGGTTGTGGTAACGGGCGCCTTTTTCGGACTCTACGCTTGGGTGCTATGGCGAAGAAAGGTGGAGCACCGGGGGCAGTACTTGCTTCAATGGGTCGTGGTCACGCTGTGGTATATGGTATCGCCGCTGATTTTGGGCTTCATTGTGGTGTTTTGTTTGTGGCATGCAGGGCAGTCGATGCGATATCAGGTGGTTTACATATTGCAGCGACACAACAAATCAGTGACGAGGGTGTTGTTGGAATTTATGCCTTTGGGTTTTTTGGCTTTGTTGGGGTGGGTGATATTGTGGATCGGAAAGACAGAAGACTGGGCTTTGCTGTTGAATAGTGCTTCCATTGCGGAGGCGATGCCCATGGGCTTTGTGTTGCTATCGTTGGTGACTTTGCCACACGTGGTGGTGATGGACGGGATCTATCGCACCGAGAGCCATCGTTGATAAAGGGGCTTGCGCATGAGAAACATCATCGCAATGGGCAGGCACAGCAGATAGGTATACAGCGTGTTTTTACCAGAGAATTTAACACGGTCAATGATTAAGGTGTCTTGATTTGAAGATTTCAGGGCATGGGTATGTTGCCAAGTTTTCAGCGGATGGGGTAGGCTGATGCCTTCATCGCGAAACAGCCAATGATGCTGCGTGTATCGGTGTTGGGTGATGGCACCGTGCCATTGTTGAGTGAATTTTCCAAAACCTACGGCAAAGGCCAGTTCATCTCCGCGATGTTGTCCATCGTAGCGCAAAAGTTCCATGGTCACTAGCGGCGGCTTGAGTTTGAGCAGCAAGCTTTGGTTGAATTGGTCGGCTACCTGATTGCGTTGGGCCGAAACCCGCGTGACAAATGTAAATTGCATCATAGATTTGTAGAATAAACAAACCATTTTCGATTTGTTTGGTTTAACTATCACTTCTTAGGATAATTATATGTCGCACCGCGTAGCCGTTTATAGAACCGCCCACTTCAATGCCGCCCATCGTTTGCATGTGCCCAGTTGGAGTGATGAACAAAATCAGCAGTTCTTTGGACTCTGCAACAACGCCCATTACCATGGCCACAACTACGATTTGGAGGTGCGTGTGGAAGGGGAGGTAGACAGTGTAACAGGTTATCTGATTGATATGAAGTTAGTCAAGCAGTACATCGACGAGGAAGTGATTGAGCGATTCGATCACAAAAATTTAAATTTAGACACGGAGGAGTTTCGCGAATTGAACCCAACGGCCGAAAACATCGTATATGTGATTTGGCAGAAGTTGCGTGCCCGCGTTCCAATGGAAATGAGTTTGAGTGTGCGATTGTACGAAACACCCCGTAATTTTGTAGAATTCAATGGATAAAAAACTAGCGAACGGACTGCTGAAGCAGTGGGAGGAGATGGGCGATTCGCACATTTCTGTGAAGCAAGAGACGCCCTTGCGTGAGGATGCTTTTGTGATGGACGATGCCTTGAAAATTGAGTTGATTGCTAAGCATTTCAAGGAGATCATGCATGTGTTGGGTTTGGATTTAACGGATGAGAGTTTGCAAGGAACGCCATTGCGTGTGGCCAAAATGTATGTAAACGAGCATTTCAAGGGCTTGGATCCGAAAAACCGTCCTGAACCCACGTTGTTTGAGAATACGTATAAGTATTCCGAAATGTTGGTTGAGAAGAATATTCATTTCCACAGCACTTGCGAGCATCATTTTGTGCCGATTCATGGATTTGCTCACGTGGCTTACATCAGCGGTGGCAAGGTGATAGGTTTGAGCAAGCTAAATCGGATTGTGGATTACTATGCCAAACGTCCGCAAGTTCAGGAGCGCATGACGGTGCAGATTGCACAGGAATTGAAGAAGGTGTTGGGCACGGAAGACGTGGCTGTGATCATCGATGCGAAGCACATGTGTGTGGCAAGCAGAGGGATTAAGGATACCAGCAGCAGCACGGTGACGAGCAGTTTTCACGGTAAGTTTTCGGATGCGGCTACGCGCGCCGAGTTGCTAAAGTACATTGGGTAAGCGGCGTTTTTTGTAGAGCCGCGCCGAGTGTTGCCTCACAGGCCAATCGATAAAACAAAAAAGCAGCGATTTCGCTGCTTTTTTTGTTTTGGAGGGCGATTAACCGGGCTCGAACCGGCGACCCCTAGCGCCACAAGCTAGTGCTCTAACCAACTGAGCTATAACCGCCATTTTGTGGGCTGCAAAGATAGTTATTTTTTGAATATTTTTCAATTTCATGCAGAACCTTTGCAAAAATTGCCAATAATTTGATGCGACGCTTTGGGCTGTGTACTTTTGTTTCGTGGGCGATAGCAAAACGATATGGTGGTTGGCTGGTTGGTTTCCAAGTAGTTTGGATGTTCAGGCGGGCAATTTTGTGGCCAGGCATGCGATGGCGGTGTCCCGCAGTCAGCGGGCGCAACCCGCTGACTGCGGGATTCGACTTTTCCATTTTCCGGTATATCGTTGGTTGAAAGATTCGGTTCCTGTGAACATTGTGGACATTCCCGGGGTGCAAATTGATTGCAAACCGGTTCCGCAACTGCCGTGGGGCGGTCTGATTTTTCGAGCCTTGAATTATGGCATTTACCGTTGGGTTGTAGGTCGTACTCTGAGGGTGGCTGCCCGCAACAATGGTATTCCACAGGGGGTTCATGTACATGCGGGCGACAAAATAGCTCGGGTTATTCCAGGGTTGTATCGGTTGTTTCGTAAATGGGGGATAGGGGCTGTTCCACTTTGGTATACAGAGCATTGGGCTATATTTAATGAGGTGGTTTCTGATGGGTTTGGCAAACGGGGAAAGGTTTTTCAACGGGATTTTTTGAGGCTTTGGGAAAAAGTGACCGTTGCAGCACCGGTGAGTTTGGCGTCTCAACGCAGCATGCATGCATATTTGGGAGGTGCTAAGCCGTTTGTTTTGTTCCGCAATGTGGTGGACACGGATGTATTCAAGCCCCGTGGGTTGGAGCCTGTGGAAGACGACAACAAACTCCCGTTTGCGTTTCTGCACGTTTCATCATTGGAACCTAGAAAAAATGTGTTGGGTATGTTGCGGGCCTTTGCCTTGCTCAAACAAAAGCATCCCGAATGGTCTATGCAATTTCGTATTGTGGGCGGCAGCAATGAATTGTATTTGAGTCAAGCCCGCACAGCGGCCCTGGGATTGGGACTGTTGCATATATTCCAACCCAGTGTGGCGTTTTTTGGTCCGAGAGACGCAGCGGATGTCGCTTTTCAAATGCAATGCGCCAATGCATTTGTGTTGTTTTCGGACATGGAAAATGCACCGTGTGTGATCTCAGAGGCCCATTGTTGTGGTTTGCCAGTCATCGCAACAGCGGTATCGGGCATACCTGAAATGATACAGGTGAATAATGGGTTGCTGGTGGAAGCTGGCGATGAAGCGGCCTTGGTTGCGGCCATGGAGAGAGTCTATTTGGAAAGAGAATCATGGAATTCTCAAGAAATTGCTAACGAGGCTGCTGCCAAATACAATGCCGCCGCCGTAGCGGCGGCTATCGGGAAGTCTTATTCTAATCTCATCAACCCATGTGTGGAATAGCCGGTTGGATCGGTACAACGGGCAAGTCTAAATCCGATTTGCAACAGATAGGGACGCTGTTCTCAGAACTGCTTGCGCACCGAGGTCCCGATGGATTTGGCATCGAAGTTTTTAAACAGGGTGAAGGATCTGTGAGCCCCGAAACGGGAAAAGCCATGTTGGTGCATCGCCGACTTTCTATCTTGGGTTTGGGAGATGCTGGTGCTCAGCCCATGGTGAGTGCATCCGGTCGGTTTGCCATCTCGTTCAATGGGGAAATATACAATTACATCGAACTGGCGCAAAAATATGAAGTAGACTATCCGTCGTCCACGGACACCGAGGTGCTGTTGCAATTGTGGGAGCGGTTTGGCAGTAGAATATTGTCGGAGCTCGACGGATTTTTTGCCTTTGCGGTATGGGACGGTGAAGAAGAAACGATCACTTTGGTGCGCGACAGAACCGGTGTAAAGCCCCTATACTATGTGGAGTATGGTCAATCCTTGTGGTTTGCCTCGGAAGATTATGCCTTGTCGGCCGTGTTGCATGAGCAAGGAATGGAGATGGCGGTGGATAAGGAGGCATTGTTGTCGCATTTGAATCGGTCTGATAGTGATTCCACAAATTTATTTCACCCCCTGAAAACATTGGAAGCTGGATGCCAGTTGGTGTGGGGGCGGGGGCAACTGATAGAAAACAGGACTTGGCATGATGGGGCGTATATACAGCTTCACGACGAAACAGCTTGGGTATCGCGAATGGGCTTGAAGCAATCACCCAAAACGTATAGCGAATTGTTGCGCGAGCAATTGAAGTTTAGCATGAAACGCCGATTGCGTAGCGATGTTCCACTCGGGTTTGCCGTGAGTGGCGGTGTCGACAGTGCCGCATTGGTTACTGTAGCGAGGGAATTGATGGGAAAGGAGGCCCATTTGCATGTCTTTTCGGTGGTTTCTCCTGGTAGCGCGGCCGACGAAAGTGAGTATCAGCGATTGGTGGTGGAGTCTGTTGGTGGCATATGGCATAAAATTGATGTATCGGAGTTGGATGCGCATGATTTAGAACGCTATGTTCGTGCAACGCACCGCATTCCAGTGGCTTGGAATAATTTGGCTCATTTTGCCTTGTGTGAGAAGGTGCGTGCCACGGGAGTAAAGGTCTTGTTCAATGGACAGGGCGCGGATGAGATATTTGGGGGCTACCCGCATTATTACAAAGCGGCTTTTTGGTCGGAAAGAGGTCGTCTGTGGCCCGTTCGTGATCGCTGGCCGATCGCCTTTTCGCAGGCAGGAAAGCAGTGGTTGAAGTCCATGTTGGGTGTGTTTCGGGGACAGGTCCCAGAATCCTGTGTGGATCGATTGATGCGTGCCGATTATTACGGGCCGCGATTGAACCAATTGTTGCGTTTTGAGGACCGAAATGGAATGGCTTGTGGTTTGGAGTCGCGCAATCCGTTTGCGGACGATGGTGTGCTCGCGGATGCTTGGCTCAATGCTTGGGCCGACGATACGTGGAGTTTGGAGGGTTCGTTGTCTTCCAAGTTGGTGGATGGTTATTCCAAAGGCTATTTGAGAAAAGCCATGCAGGGGTTGGTGCCGGAGCCGGTCTTGTGGCGCACGGATAAAAAAGGATTTACGGTTCCGTCGGGGCGGCTGACGTTGATGTCGTTGGATGTATGGGAAAAATGGGTGTTGTCTGAGCGGTTAGATCCGTTGGTGAGTCGCGGGCAGCGCCTATCGGTGCTGGCCCGCGCCCGGAAAATCGCAAGCGCATTGAAAGAAAAGGAGGCAAACGGTGAACTTGCGAACCCCACAATTCAACAAGAGGACTTGTTGTCGCAGATTTTCCGGTGGGCTGCCGTGGCCTGTTTTTTAGAAACCTTTCAACTTAAAACCCATCCCTGATGAAAGTACAAGACGGTGGACCCATTAAAACATTTGGTTGGCAGCTGGCCAAAGCGGTTGTGGCCGCCATTGTGGTCGTTGTGTATTCCCGGAGTATGGGTGCTTATGGTCGTGGAGCGCTGTCCATTCTCCTGCTCAATCTGCAATTGGTGCTCATGGTGAGCGAATTGTTTGCAGGGGGTGCATTGGCAAATTTGTTGTCGACCTATCCACCCAAACGGATTTTACCCAGCGCTTGGCTCTTTCTGTTGCTGGTACTTGTTGTGGGATATGTGATTGGATGGTTTGGGTATGTGCTGCCCAACCAGGGCAACTTGCCCCTGGATTTTGATCATCCCAACATAATCAACCTCAATTTATTGTTCTTTCAGGGTTTGTTCCTCGGTTCTTTGGGAATTCAATACAACTTATACCAAGTGAACGGCTGGATACAACAGCGCAACAAACTGCAATTGACCCTCGAAGTGCTGAAGCTATTGGGTATCGCCCTGTGTTTTGAGGCCATGTACGGTTTTCTCTTTCCCAAGATGGATGCGGTAGAACTGTCGCGTCAATCGGCCATCCCAATTCCAGCAGATCAAACCCAGCATTACGTGAATGGATTTAACGAAACGGCGGTGCTATGGATTTTGGTTTACGCCTCCGGTTTGGTGTGTTTGATTTCACTGGGTGTCATTTTGAAAAATAGAGGTGCCGCGATGAATACCCAAAACAACAACCTCGACGAGAATAACAACCTCTCAGACAACCATAATCTTGCCAACAACAATTCCATCTGGCCACCCAAGGAACTATTTACCAGCGGTTTTATGTCTCAAACAGGTCATTTTCTGTTGTTTTTGCTGTATCGCTTGCCCTTGTGGTGGATGGCTGCTGAGTTTGGCAATGCGGAAGCTGGGGTTTTTGCCAATGCGTTGCTTATGGCCGACACCCTTTGGATTTTTGGCAACTCATTTGGTACCATTTTGCATTCCCGCATGTTGAGATGGGGTCCCCGCAAAGCGAAATTTGGGAAATTGCTGTCGCTGTATGTTTTGTTTTCGGGCTTGGGGACGTTATTCGCCCTTGTTGTGTCCTGGATGGTTCCTACATCCGCATATGTTTGGGTGTTCGGGAGTACGTTCACAAACTTGAAAGAAACCTTTGTGTTAATTTCACCCGCCGTATTGTTTTTGGGGCTGTCGGCGCCCATCGGACATTTTTTACACGCCCAGAATCGATTTTTGTCGCTGATATTTACCTATGGAATCGCATTGCTCGTATTGCTCGTCGGTTGGAAAGCCATCGATCAATATTTGTTCTGTTGCACAACACCCCAAGGTTTGATGTCGCGAATTGAGTGCTACGTCCAAAACTACCTTGGCAAATTAATGATGGTGAATTTGGCGTTTTTTGTCCTCTTCTTGTGCAATTACCTGCAGGTTAGAAAGGATATAAAATGGGAGGGTATTTCGCTGTTGGTGAGGCGTTTGTTGAAGCGGGCATTGGTGAATTAACTGATACTTCTTGTATACTATTTGGAACATTGGTCCAGTGTGTTGAATGAACTAAAAGGATAAGTCCTATTTTTGCCTCACTTTACGTAATCACATATACATTATGTCAGCCCCTAACAACGGTGGAACTCCAAGATACAATCCGCTTGAGAGCATGCAGAGACGCTTCGATGAGGCGAAAGAGAAATTAGGATTGGACGATCAATTTGCCAACGTATTGCGTGTGCCCGACAAAGTGGTGGCTGCTAACATTCCCGTGACGATGGACGATGGAACCATCCGCGTGTTTGAAGCCTATCGCGTGGTACACAGTGTGCATTTGGGTCCTTCAAAGGGAGGTATCCGTTATAGCATGGATGTTCATTTGGACGAGGTAAAAGCCTTGGCCGCTTGGATGACATGGAAATGTGCGGTGGTAAACGTGCCTTACGGAGGTGCAAAAGGAGGTATCAAGTGTGATCCTCGCAGTATGAGTAAAGGTGAATTGGAGCGTTTGACCCGAGGATATACCTTGGCGATGCGCAATGTTTTTGGTCCGGATAAGGACATTCCAGCGCCAGATATGGGCACAAGTGCTCAAGAAATGGCTTGGATTGTGGATGAGTTTTCAAAAATTTCTGGACACAATGCCTACGCCGTAGTTACCGGTAAACCCTTGGTTTTGGGTGGTAGCTTGGGTCGTGTTGAAGCAACCGGTCGCGGTGTCATGGTAAGCACCCGCAGCGCGATGGCGAAATTGGGCTTGAATCCTACCCAAACTACCTGTGTGGTACAAGGATTTGGAAACGTGGGAAGTATCTCTGCAAAATTGATCGCCCAGTTGGGTGTGAAAATCGTGGCGATCTCCGATGTGACCGGTGGGTACTACAACCCTGACGGAATCGATGTAGCGGCTGCCCTAGCCTATGTTGCCAACAGTGGAACGCGCAGTTTGGAGGGTTACACCGGTGGAACCAAAGTGACCAACGCCGAGTTGTTGGAATTGCCTTGCGATATTTTAGTGCCTGCCGCCATGGAAGATCAGATTACGCCAGAAAATGCTGCACGCATCAAAGCGAAAATGATTGTTGAAGGGGCGAATGGACCAACTACGGCTGAAGCCGATTCCATCTTGAACGAAAAAGGAATTTTGGTGGTACCTGATATTTTGGCCAATGCCGGTGGTGTAACTGTATCGTATTTTGAGTGGGTGCAGAACCGTTTGGGTTACTATTGGACAGAAGAGCGTGTTAACCGTCGTGCAGACCGCGCCATGAAACAAGCATTCGACAATGTCTATGCAACGGCTGAGAAATATGGTGTGAACATGCGTATTGCCGCCTACATCGTAGCGTTGGATAAGGTAGCGAGCACCTTGAAATTGAGAGGTTCTTTCTAATATGAGACTACACAGAGAAGGTTACACTATCATTTTTATAACCACATTGGTGTTGGTTGTATTGAATGTAGGCATTCAATGGCTGCTGGGCGAAGGGTTGGTGTCGCAAATCATTTTGGGTTTGTCGCTCCTGTTCTTCATCATGGTGGTACAATTTTTTCGCAATCCATCCAGAAACACACCGCAAGGTGAGGGTTTGATCATTGCCCCTGCCGATGGCAAGGTGGTTGTGATTGAGAATGTGGAAGAAGGCGAATACTTCAAGGACCAACGCAAACAAATTTCGATTTTCATGTCGCCCGTGAACGTGCACGTGAACCGTGCCCCTGTCACTGGAAAGGTGTTGTATCAAAAGTATTTTCCTGGAAAATATCTGGTAGCTTGGCATCCAAAAAGTAGCACGGAAAACGAGAGGACTACAGTGGTAATGGAGGAAAACGGCAAGCAGATTCTGTTCAGACAGATTGCGGGGGCCTTGGCTCGACGAATCGTTTGCTATGCCAAGCCCGGTCAGGCCTATACAAAAGGGGACGAGTATGGATTTATCAAATTTGGTTCTCGCATTGATTTGTATTTGCCTTTGGATGCTGAAATTTTGGTTTCTTTGGATCAGAAAACAGTGGGCGGGGAGACGGTTATTGCCAAGTGGTAAAATTGAAGTCTGTGTTGTATCTTTGTGTAAATAGACAAAATCATATGAAAAAAATCATCGCTTTTGGATTGTTGATTGCTGGATTTGCAATCACATCTCAGGCCCAAACTGCGGGCGAAACCCAAAATAATACACCTGCCATTGAAGTAGCTCAAGTAGCGCCAGCGGCGGCAGTAGCTCCTACCAAAGCTTGTTGCAAAAAAGAAGGTTCTGCTGCAGGTTGTAGCAAGGCCGGTGCTGCCAACGGTGAAGTAAAAGCATGTTGCAAAAAGGAAGGTTCTGCGGCGTCTGCTTCAGCGGCACCTGCAATGGCTCCCAAAGCGGCGTGTGGTGGATCTGCTGAGCACAAGTGTGGTGGCCACGGTGATGCCTCTGCTTCTGCGGCTGCCCCAGCAGCGGTTGCTGCTCCCATTGCGGCTCCAGGTTCTGTTCCTGTAAAGAAGGCTTGTTCTGCGGGTGCAGAAGGAAAGCCTTGCTGCAAGAAGTAATCTTCTTCTCTCATTGAAATTTCCTGATTTGGGTGTTTACCAGTGCGGTAGGCACCCAAATTTATTTTTGGGGAATCTGTGATTATTCTCACGGATTTAACATCTGTATTGTTCCTTTGCAGTTGTGATCGACAAAGGATTTCGAAGGATTGCTTTTACCATCATGGGGCTAACGGCGCTTACGGTGCTTTCTGTTGGGATTTATCTGTGGTACAACTTCAATGCGCGGAGTAGATTGGTGCTGGTAGTGCCGTCCTCGGCGCAGTGGTTTTTGCATGTACAGACCAAGTTGTTGCGGTCCGATTTTTCACAAACAGCAACGCCGCCAGAAGGGGTGGAGTTGTTGCGCAAGACGGTGTCTTCTCTTCCCATTTTCTCTAAAATTAAAGATGCAGGCGAGCCAGGGTTGGCTTTGTACTCCGATGTGGTAGCCTTTGGTTTGAAAGAGGGTGATTTTTTGGCGTTGTCGCTGACTTCGGAAGAGCGATTCAAAACCTTTTTACAATCGCTGAAGAAGCGAAATTTGATCAAAGGGGGGATCGATAAAGGACGTTATTTCTATGCGGAGTTTTTGAATGGCAAAGCGTATGTGGCATTTAAATACAAGGCGATGGTCATTTTCAAGCCTTCGGATAGTACTGCTGATTATACCCTTGCCGAAAAGGCTTTCGATCAGGTATTTGCGGAGAAGACCCATACGCTGATGCAGAAGGAGGAAATACAGGCGTTGTATACCGATGAACCCGAGGTTGTGTATTATGCCACTGAACCTGCTTTTGGGCTGTCGCAATCCATTGATTTCCCCGAGTTAGGCACGGGGGATGCCAATCAACAATTTGTAAAA
>JBANFU010000047.1:0-8063 GCA_037975865.1 Bacteroidota bacterium | reverse complement strand
AAGAAAAGGCGGATTTGATGAGAGCCAACGGAAAAGAAACGGCCGATAAAATGCGTTCTGAAGCCAAGGATTTGGCGGCAAAACAACGATCAGAAACCGACAAAGCCTATGCTCTTGCGATGGATAAAGCCAAAAAAGAAGCTGACGCGTTGGTAGCAGCGGCCAAAGACCCGATCCAAAAGAAATTGGCCAAAGCCGCTGCGGAAAAACTACTCAAAGAGGCAGATAAAAAAGCGACCGCGGCCAAAGGAGAAGGATACAAACTGGCCGACCAAACCGAGGCCAAAGGCAACGAAAAAGCAGATCAGTGGGAAAGTTCGGTGAATGACAAAGCGGATCAAGTTGAATTGGCGGCCAAAAACCGTACGGATGAAATGATCAAGCAAGCCAAGGCCAAAGCCGATGCGGCTACGAAGTAATCCATAGGGAGCGATGTATCGATGATTGCGGGTTTGGTATTGGCAGGGGGCGAGAGCCGGCGTATGGGGAGCGACAAAGCGTTGATTCCGATCCAGGGGAAACCGGCGTTTTTGTACTTTGCTGAGCTGTTAACTCCCTTTTGTGAAACAGTGTATGTGAGCTGTAGAACGACACAACAACTCACATTGGAGGATGATCCAACCATCGTTGGGTTGTTTGACCGTCCGGCTCACGCCGGCCGGGGCCCCATGAGTGGAATCCTCTCCTACCTGAGTCATTCCGCAGACAACCATTCCGCAGACAACCATTCCGCAGACAACCATTCCTCAGAAAACCAATCCTCAGACAACCAATCCGCAGACAACCAACCCATCAACCACCCAGACGGACTCCTGGTCTTGGGATGCGACTATCGCAACATGACCGAAGAAGTGTTATCCACCTTGGTGGCCGTTGGACAATCCCAAAATCGGATTTGCTGCTACCAAAATCATCTCACCCAATTCATTGAACCCTTGGTGGCCTATTACCCTACAGAAACACTGAAAAAATTACCTGCATTTGCCAAAGAAAATACCTCGTTGCGCGCCTTCGTGCAATCCAACAACCCCTGCATCCTTCCCACCGATGTCCAAACCTTAAATGCACTCAGAAGTTTCGATCACTAAAGGAGTTTCCATCAATTCGGTTAATTTGCGAATAATTCCGTGTTGAATTACACCCTAAGTAACGCGTTTTCTCTACGGACCCTAGAAATCAAACACCTGAGAAGGCATCCATAACCATGAGCGACAAGTTCTCCATAACACCCACGGAAATCGAAAACCCGAGAAGGCATCCACAAACATGAGCGACAAGTTCTCCATAACACCCACGGAAATTGTAAAACTTGACCACAAAACATCATCAAGGATACCCGATTTTGTGTCGGTAGAGGAACCCCTGGAAATTCAACTACTCTGGGGCGAACAAGAATCCCCAAAACCCATCTCTGTTACGATGAGAACCCCCGGTGATGACATGGCCCTGGCGGCAGGATTTCTATACACCGAAGGAATTATTCGCAGCGGATCCGATATCCAGTCTACACATGCCCACACCGACCCCAACGGAAATCAATTGTGCATCCAAATCGATCCGCGCATCCCCTTGGACCTGTCGAAATTGGAGCGACATTTTTACACCACCTCAAGTTGTGGTGTCTGCGGCAAAGCTTCCATGGATGCCGTGCAACAACAATGCTGGGTAGAATTGCCCAAAACCCAATGGAAAGTATCGCCGAGCACCTTATACACCCTCCCCAATTCCCTGCGAAACCATCAATCCAACTTCCAACAAACGGGGGGTATTCATGGATGTGCGTTGTTTGACCTCCAAGGGAATTTAATCCATGCAGCAGAAGACGTAGGTCGACACAATGCCTTGGATAAATTAATTGGCCATTTTTTATTGTCGGCCCAAAGTGAACTTGAGTCCCGCCCCACAACCCAAGACGAACTCAACACCCATTTGCTCACAAATAGTGAACTTTCTGACATACCTTTTAAAAATCACCCCACAGAGTCGTCCGCCCAAAGTGAACTTTACACAAGAGTGAAAAAAAGTTCTTCTCAGGAATTCACCTTTGGAGAACAAACCACTCAACCGAACCCATCGGCGGTCAAACACCCCTGCATACCATTGAGCGAACACGTGTTGCTCCTCAGCGGACGAATCTCCTTTGAGCTGGTTCAGAAAGCAGCCATGGCGGGCATACGATTCATCGCGGCCGTGGGTGCCCCCTCAAGCTTGGCGATAGACCTTGCCGAGGAAATGGGCATCACATTGGTGGGATTCCTTCGCGGAGAACGAGGCAATATTTACACCCATCCCCACCGCGTGGGTACTGTTAACCATTGATATTTGGCCGAAAATCGACAATCGCAATCCCCAAACCAACCGCTTTGTTCTTCTGATAGGGTATAAAACAACATCTTCATGAAAATTCGCCTGTCCAACAACAGTATACGCATCCGACTATCGCAATCCGACTTGGACAGTATCAAAAATGGAATATCGCTATCCATCCAGCTGCCCATCGGGACCCAAGACTTGGTCTTCACCCTAAAATTTGGGGAAACCATAGAATGCAACGCAAACGAAATTTCCATCGCCTTACCGCAAACCACCTTGCTTCCCTGGATAGCATCGCGTGAAACTAGCCTTTCTACAAACATCACCTATCCAAACAATCGCACACTCCGCCTCATCGTTGAAAAGGATTTCCTCGGTTGATAAAAAGGATTGACTCGGATAAATGACAATTTTGTACTTTTGATTTCACAGTAGCCATGGCCTTGAAGAACGGAAACCACAAAACCTCACACGACACGCCCACAACCCAAGTTCACGCAGAAACCCCGGAAGAGTTACTCAACCTTCGTTTGCACAAACCCAGCGGTTCAGCAGCCGGATTGACCGGTGTGAAAGTGGCTGTGCAACACGTGCTCAAGGAAATGAACCCGGCTCGGGGTGCCAAAGCCCTCTTTGCGCTCAACCAAAAAGGCGGTTTCGACTGTCCAAGCTGCGCGTGGCCCGACCCCGATGATGAGCGATCACCCATCGGAGAGTACTGTGAAAACGGAGCCAAAGCCGTGGCCGACGAAGCCACCACCAAACGCTTAACCCCCGAATTTTTTGCACAAAACAGCGTGGCCGACCTATCCCTGTTGAACGATTACGAAATTGGGAAAAAAGGTCGGATCGCCCAGCCCATGTACCTCGCCGACGGCGCTTCGCATTACACGCCCATCACCTGGGATGAGGCCTTTGGTAAAATTGCCAGCCACCTAAATAAACTGTCATCGCCCAATGAGGCGGTATTTTATACCAGCGGGCGTACATCGAACGAAGCCGCGTTTTTGTATCAACTCTTTGCCCGCGAATACGGCACCAACAACCTCCCCGATTGTTCCAATATGTGCCACGAATCCAGTGGTGTGGCCCTCAATGAGAGTGTGGGCATCGGAAAAGGTTCTGTGAAGCTGGAAGATTTTTACAAAGCCGAAGCCATCCTGATCATTGGACAAAACCCGGGCACCAACCACCCGCGGATGCTCAGTGCGCTGCAAAAAGCGAAAGAGAATGGGGCAACCATCATATCCATCAACCCTTTGCCCGAAACCGGACTCATTGCTTTCTCGGATCCACAATCGGTGAAAGGGGCGCTTGGTATCAAAGCCAGACTCACCGACATCTTCTTACAGGTGAAACTCAACGGCGATATGGCGCTGATTCAGGCCATTGAAAAATTGTTGCTCGCCGAAGAGGCAAAAGCCCCAGGCACCGTCCTCGATGCACAATTTATCGCCAACCACACCCAAGGGTTCGACGCTTGGAAACAAAACATCGAAGGCCAATCGCTGGACGCGCTGATCGAACAAACCGGTTTGCGTCTGTGGCAAATTGAGGAAACGGTGGCAGCCCTGAAAGACAAAACCAAAATCATCGCTTGTTGGGCCATGGGACTTACCCAGCACAAAAACGCGGTAGACACCATCAAAGAGGTCGTAAACTTGCTGTTGATCAAAGGCAGCATCGCCAAGGAGGGCGCCGGCACTTGTCCGGTCCGCGGCCATTCTAACGTACAGGGTGATCGTACCATGGGAATCTACGAAAAACCGCCGCAAGCGTTCTTGGATCGCATCGAAAAAGCCTTTGGATTTCATCCGCCACAAGCCCATGGCTACGATGTGGTAGATTGTATCCATGCGATGTATCAGGGCGATGCCAAAGTGTTTTTTGCCATGGGTGGCAACTTTTTGTCCGCCAGTCCCGATACAGAATACACCGCCAAAGCCCTACAAAATTGCGATCTCACGGTTCAGGTCTCGACCAAATTGAACCGCAGTCACTTGGTTACCGGAAAAGAAGCCATCATACTGCCTTGTTTTGGTAGATCCGATGCCGACATCATCAACGGAGAACACCAATTTATCACCTGCGAAAACTCCATGGGTGTTGTTCAGATGTCGAGAGGAAAACTCAAACCCGTCTCTGGCGATTTACGCAGTGAGCCCCAAATTGTAATTGGCTTGGCCAAAGCCACTTTGGGTAGCAAGAGTGTGATTCCGTGGGACAAATACGGCGAACATTACGATCACATCCGCGATGCCATTGAAGCCAGCATACCCGGATTCGAAAACTACAATCAGCGCGCGCGGGAGATGGGTGGTTTCTATTTGCCCAATTCGGCCCGCGATGGGAAGTGGAATACTATGACGGGCAAGGCCAATTTCAATGTAGCATCGCCTGTTCCGATCGCTGTGGCCGACGACGAATTGATGATGATGACCATCCGCAGTCACGACCAGTTTAACACCACCATTTATGGCCTGAACGACCGATATCGGGGGGTGGAGAACGAACGCAGGGTGATTTTCATGAATCCCAAGGACATCAAAAAGTTCGGCTTTGAGGCGGGCGAATTGGTGGATTTATACAATTTCCATGGGGGCGTTGAACGCGTGGCCAAGAAGTTTATCATTATCAGCTTTAACATTCCTGTAGGATGCGCAGCCACCTATTTCCCCGAAGCCAATATTTTGGTACCGATAGACTCTGTGGCGGATAAAAGCAATACCCCCACCAGCAAAATGGTGGTATTGAAATTGAGAAAACACGGGTAAAATCAAAGTCCCTTCAGCACCTCTATCGTGCGTTGAACCATCTCGGGCGTTACATCCAAATGAGTCACCAGGCGGATGTGGGTGGGCGACATCGCCGATACCCGAATGTTATGAGAACTGAGTTTTGACACAACCTCTTGGGCGGTTTCCAAGCCGGAGTCCGAATCACCCTTCACTTCAAAGATCACAATGTTGGTTTCCACCGGGAAGATCTCTCCCACCCAATGGCATGACTGCAACGCATCGGCTAGCTGTTTTGCATGCGCATGATCCTCGGCCAATCTGTTGATGTTGTGTTGCATCGCGTAGAGTCCGGCAGCTGCGAGGTATCCCGCCTGACGCATTCCACCACCCATCACTTTACGCACTCTTCTTGCCTGTTTGATATAGGCGTTATCGCCGAGCAGCACGCTTCCCACCGGTGCGCCCAGGCCCTTGCTTAAGCACAAAGAGATGCTGTGAAATAATTGACCATAAGATTTTGGGTCTTCTTGTTTCGCCACGATGGCATTCATCAAACGGGCTCCATCGAGGTGGAGACTGAGACCATGGTCATCGCACAGTGAACGAATTTTGGCGATTTCCGCCAAGTCATAACAGCTACCCCCACCCCGATTGCAGGTATTTTCGAGACTGACGAGGCGCGTGCGCGCACGGTGCACATCATCGGGATTGATCAACGGCAATATTTGTGCTGCCGTTATTTGTCCGAAAGAACCCTGCACCAACCGTACTTGTGCTCCGGCATTCTTGGCGATGCCGCCGCCTTCGTAGAAATAGACGTGGGAGCCCGCCTCACAGATCACTTCATCCCCGGGATGGGTATGCACTTGGATGGCAATTTGGTTGGTCATGGTGCCGGAAGGACAAAAAAGCCCTGCTTCCATCCCAAAAAAATCGGCCACACTGCGTTCAAGGGCATTCACGGTGGGGTCTTCTCCAAAAACGTCATCACCCACAGGCGCAGCCATCATGGCTTGGAGCATGGGTTCTGAGGGTTTTGTAAAGGTATCGGAACGAAATTCGATGGGCGATGCGGATGGGTTCATGGTGGTCGTAAAATTACAACTTCACCTCAAACCAATCACTCCGTTAGCTGTACTTTATTGAGGTAGAACACCTTTGTTTCTTCTCCATCTTCGTCTTTTGTGGTTTGATAGCCGGAAATAATAAAATTGGCATCATACCAATGACGCATATTCGCAGTAGTACTAATGAGTCGCTCATCCTCTCTTCCGGTTGCTACTATCTCACATTTCTTCTGTGAAATTTCTGTACCTGATTGATTGAACAACTTATACGTTAGGATATTGTCTGAGACATAACTCAAAGACACCTGATTCGGCACCGATGTATTCACCGAAACTACTTTCACGATATCCTTGGGCTTATTGTTCAGTTTTAATGGCAGACATTGGTCCATTTTGCGGTTGCCATTGGCATCGAACTTCACAACAACAGAATGTGTGTATTTGTAACCGTCGAACACCCGCCTGCTTTCCATTTTTCCATTGACATAGACTGACTGAGTTGTATATGTTGGATAGAATACTTCGCCTACCAACATGTATCCATCAGACAGCGTAGCGATGGGGTGGATTGTCATTAAACACTCCATGGTCAATTCCTTGCCAACACTCTCTGCCCTTTCAAGGCGCTTGTCGATGTATTCTTGTTGGCGATCCGATAGATAACTCGTAAAATTCTCCAAATCAAGAAAATTCGTGGGGGTTAAAAACCGCAAACTGCGTGCATCGCTCTCGGCAAAAAAGAACCCATCGGCCAACAACGACCTTTTGTTTTGCAATCGGTTGTTGTAAGTTCCAGAAAAAATAAATTTTGTCTTGTCTATTGCGGAAACCTTGCACTCAATCAAAACAATGTCTTGTTTTGGGGTGATTTCAATGGTTCTAGCCAAATCGCCGTTGGTTGTATACATCAAACATTGACTGTGGTAACCACTTTTTTCATCCATTCGAAGAATTACCGCAAATTCATTGATGTTTGGAAGCTCTTGAAAGCTTAAAACCATGGCTTTGTTGGTCTTGACACCCTCTGGTAACTGAATGGGCGTCACGTGGGTATCGCCCGTTTTCCAATCGATGTACATGAGTGAAATGGCTGATTTCGCTCTCAAAATGAGGACCATTTTATCGGGCAAAGCCGAAACAGACTCAATAACTCCTTCAATAGGGAATGATCCCTCCACAACTGTGCCTTCTTCCAATCCAGATCTTGGGATGGTGTGAAGAATAAAATTCTTTCTGCCGTAAAACAAATGGTGGTAATTCACCTTCCCCAAAAACGCTTTTTGGGTCATACCTGTGCCGATCACCATCCGATCCACACTGAGTACATTCTCTTTCACAATTTGCAAATCTGTATTCACGATGTCATAATGAAACCGCGATTCGCCCTTTTCTATTTTATAGGTTTCCGATGTCAGTAGAACCCCTTCTTTTCCTAACTGAATGGCCCGAAGGTTAACAAAACCCTCTTCAGGGTGAAATTCTTTTCGCAGCAAGCTCTTGGCCGCTGGGTATTTTTGTTTCTGAGCGCAAACTGGGTTTACAAAAAAAATGAGACCCAAGACCGAGGCAAGAAAAATAATATAGAGGCGGTTTTTCATGGTTATAATTTTAAAAAATGGTGGTTTTTAAATGCGTTGAATGCAAATGAAAAGTCATTGTATATCAAACATATAAAAAACATTTCGTAATACATCAAATCAGTGAGATTTTTCAATTCTCGATATCAATCAAATTTTCCTTAGACAAGTCCATCAGCGATATTTTCAAGCTGCGCTTTTCGAGTGCCCATAAAAAAAGCCTTACGAAATCGTAAGGCTTTTGGTTGGTCGGGATGGCGAGATTCGAACTCACGACCCCTTGCACCCCATGCAAGTGCGCTACCGGGCTGCGCTACATCCCGATTTAATGTTTGATTTGGCCGAAACCGAATCTCCCGGTGGTAATG
>JBANFU010000029.1:0-6507 GCA_037975865.1 Bacteroidota bacterium | reverse complement strand
GTTTTGTCGGTCAGTTGATCCTCCGGGAAATACGCAGGGTGCTCCGGCAAAAATCCTACGATATATCGCTCGAGCACATCCAGCTGAAACTTTTCTTGGGCAGAAATAGCCAAATACACATCCGCTTCGAAGGTCTTCTTTAACCACACCAACTTCTCCTCCAATTTTTGCTGCTGTACTTTGTCAATCTTGTTCAGCACCACGATTTTTTTGGCTTTGGAACGATCAAATTTCTCATGAACCTCGTCGGAAAAATCCTTGCCATTGATATCAATCAATAAAATCAATACATCACTATCGTCCACACTCTCTTTCACAAATTTCATCATCCGCTCGTGCATGCCATAGCTTGTTTCACGCAAAATACCCGGCGTATCTGAAAAAACAATCTGATGCCCATCCCCGTTTTTGATGCCGAAAATCCGATGTCGGGTCGTCTGTGCCTTCGAATTTACAATGGCCAATTTCTCACCCAACAAGGCGTTATACAAGGTGCTTTTTCCTGCATTGGGCATGCCAATGATGCTCACAAATCCCGATTTAAATGCTGTTTCACTCACTACTTCAAACCTACTATGAAAATCTTAACTTTGTTTATGCCGATTTTTTTGTCGCTCCGATCGCCTTTGCGTTTGAGTATTTCAATTTTAAGCCTCTTCGGATCGATGGCTTCTACGCCATTGAATGCGCGTAACCCTTTTGAATGGCCGCAGATCGACAGTACACGTGACGGTTTTGGCAGGGCAAAATTGGGCATGTATTTCAAGAAAAATTGGGATTTCCGCAATGCTTGGATTGGATTTCGAGCCCATGCATCGACCAAAAACAGCGAAACACTGATCCTTCCCAAAAAAATCAAAGACTATCAACGTGTGTTTCAGGACTCTTTTAATGATTGGAAACCAGAAATTTGGTCGAAAGGACAACCCTGGGGCCGCTTTCACCCGGATAATGTGCATCAATTTTATGGGGACCCACAAGTCTTTGTAGGCAATGGTTGCTTACACTTGCTGAACGAACCCAACCCCGTACCCATCATTATTGAAAATCAACCCCAACAAGACCAAATACGTTTGATTAAAGCCCAAACAGAAACAAATGCCATTGCCCCCAATTTGGTCAAAACTGGTTTGGTTGATTCACAAGGCAGGTTGATAGAATCCATCGAAAATTACTCGCGTGAATCAGGAACTATCGCCAGTGATGTTGGCGCTCAAGAGCCATCAAGCAAACCCGCAATCATCATTCCCTACAGCATCGGTGTGGCCAATACCTTTCATTCCAAGAATTTCACCTATGGGTACTTCGCCATTCGCAGTAAAAACCCTTCCGGACCGGCAACTTGGCCTGCATGGTGGCTCACCGGGAAAAACAATTGGCCCCCAGAAATTGATATTTTTGAAATGTATGGACGAGCCAATGGCCACGGCATTCACACCCAAACTATGACCATTCACACCGGGAAAGTCGAAACCCACACCAAACAGATGCTCATGAAAAAAATTAGGCTGAGCGAGGATACAGACACCGCCTTTCACATCTATGCCTGTTTGTGGACACCCAAGCGCATTGAATTCTACACCGATAACGTGCGGGTTAAATCGGTTAAACTGAACAAGTGGATGCGTCAGTTTTTTCAAGAACCCATGTATTTGATATTGAACAACGGATTGGAAAACAAATACCTACCCAATTTGGTGGCCTCGGGAAATAAAACATCAGATTTTCAGGTAGACTGGGTGCAAGTTTACCAAGCATTTCCCCAAGCCATGCCTTGATTTCACGAAGATTTCACACCCCAATCATCGTGAAACGCTGTCAAATCATACCTTTGCATTTATGAAAGGGATTATTCTCGCCGGAGGTTCTGGTACCCGATTACACCCCCTCACGCTGGCCATGAGTAAGCAGCTGATGCCAGTGTATGACAAACCCATGATTTACTATCCGCTCTCAGTTTTGATGATGGCGGGCATTCATGAAATATTGATCATTAGCACACCGCACGATTTGCCCCATTTTGAAAAGTTGCTGGGCGACGGCAGTCAAATCGGTTGCAAATTCGAATACTGTGTACAACCCTCTCCCGATGGTTTGGCTCAAGCTTTTGTCTTGGGTGCCGACTTTATTGGCGATGATTCTGTGGCCTTGATTCTGGGCGATAACATTTTCTTTGGTTCCAAATTTCAAGATACCCTGAAAAGCAGTATCGATCCTGTAGGTGGTATTGTTTTCGCTTACCATGTGAGTGACCCCGAGCGCTATGGTGTGGTTGAATTTGACGATCAACTCAATGCCATCAGCATCGAAGAAAAACCTGCACAGCCCAAGAGTAACTATGCTGTACCTGGGTTGTATTTTTATGATAATCAAGTGGTTGAGATTGCAAAGAATTTGAAACCCTCAGCGCGTGGTGAACTGGAGATTACGGATGTCAACCGCATTTATTTGGAGAAAAACGCCTTGCAAGTGCGTATCATTGAACGCGGCACAGCTTGGTTGGATACCGGTACCTTTAACTCGTTGATGCAAGCCGGTCAATACGTACAAGTCATCGAGGACCGTCAGGGCCTTAAAATTGGATGTATTGAGGAAATTGCTTGGCGCCAAGGCTTTATCTCCACCGAAAAATTGCTGGAGATTGCACAGCCCCTCAAGAAAAGCGGTTACGGCACATACTTGGAAAAAATTGTATCGCAAAAGCGATAATCCCCCTTATTTCACCTCTATCAGGAAATATTGCTTTTTGCCTTTTTGGGCAATGAGGTAACGATCATGCATCAGAATATCCAATTGCAGCGTGCCCTCGATATCGGTGTACTTTTCTTTGTTGAAGGCAAATCCATTGGCTTGCAACATTTTGCGGGCTTCAGACTTTGAAGGAAAAATTTGCGTATGTGTGGCAAGTAAATCCAATACATTGACACCTTGCATCAACAAATCCCGATTCACCTCAAATCGCTCCATTCCTTCGGAGGCCGCAGCCAAAGTTGCCTCGTCCAGCGCTTTCAAATCTTCCGCTGAGCCATTTCCAAAGAATATTTGGGTTGCTTTTAACGCCATAGCCAAATCCACTTCCGAATGCACGCGAACGGTCATTTCGGCTGCCAGCTCTTTTTGCAATAACCGCAAATGTTCTTGTCCTGTATGATTTGCGATCAGTGATTCAATTTCTTCTTTTCCCTTTAATGAATAAATTTTAATGAATCGAACCGCGTCTTCATCAGCCACATTCAACCAAAATTG
This sequence comes from Bacteroidota bacterium, assembly GCA_037975865.1. Lineage (GTDB taxonomy): Bacteria > Bacteroidota > Bacteroidia > NS11-12g > UBA955 > UBA955. Next base: position 3,261 of record JBANFU010000029.1, on the reverse strand, counting down.
GTAAAATTTATAAGGAGATGTTTTGGCGGGATCCAACCAAACATTGCCTCCTTCGGATTTGCCAAATTTGGTACCATCCGATTTCGTAATCAATGGCGCAGTAAGCGCAAAGCCTTCGCCAGAAGCCATTCTGCGAATCAACTCCGTTCCTGTTGTGATGTTCCCCCATTGATCGCTGCCACCCATCTGCAATTTGCAGCCTTCCTCCTTGTACAAATGCAAAAAGTCATACCCTTGCACCAGCTGATAAGAAAACTCAGTAAACGAAATCCCACCCGCTTCCAGTCTATTTCGAACACTGTCTTTCCCCATCATGTAGCTTACGGTGATGTGTTTGCCGACATCGCGAATGAAATCGAGAAAAGACCAATTTTTAAACCAATCGTAGTTGTTCACCATCTTGGCTTGATTGCCCTGGTCTCCGAAGTCAATAAACTTTTGAAGCTGCTTTTTTTGACAAGCGATGTTATATTCTATGGTGGCTACATCGAGCAATTTCCGTTCATCGCTTTTCCCACTTGGGTCACCTACCATACCAGTTGCACCGCCTACCAAAGCGATGGGTCTGTGGCCAGCGCGTTGAAAATGCACCAACTGCATGATGGGAACCAGGTTGCCGATGTGTAATGAATCTGCTGTAGGATCGAAACCAACATACCCCGTTACCTGCTCTGAATTGAGGAGTTCGTGGGTTCCGGGCATGGCATCGTGGAGCAAACCGCGCCAGCGAAGTTCTTCTACAAAATCAAAATTCGGTTGAAACGACATACCCCGCAAAGGTAAAGGAAAATTACTCCCCGCGCTTGGCGATGGCGTCTGAGATGTACTGTTTCAGCGCTTCCGTGTCCTCATCCTCCATGCTGCTTGTGGCCAAAGAAACCACTTGCGCCGTTTCCTTGAGCATGAAATTAATTTCATACAACAAATAATCGATGCGCTGCAGGTATTTCCAGGGAATGGATTTGAATTGCGAAAAAAAATGGATTCGGAAGGAAATCCCTACTTCATCTGCTTGGATAAAATAAGTGCCGGTCCGCTTTTTATACAGCCAATAGACCGCGGGAACCGACAAACCCAACCAAATCAGACCACCGGTCATCCCCCAAATACCAAAATGGAAGGCCCAACCCACAAAACAAACGACACCCAATACAATCAGGGCAGGCAATTCTGCTTTCTGCTTGGGGATTTCTACGTAAAACTTCGACATTATTCTTTGATCCAAATACGATTGATTCCCGATACGGAAACAGTGTAAACACCCGATGGCAAATCCTGCAAGCTAGCAGACCACAATCCGTTTTGAAGATCCCAGTGAGCAGGGACAATGCGACCCGTCATTGTAACAATTTGGGGCTGTGAGCCGCTGCTGTGAGCTACGTGCAATACGTCTTTTGTGGGGTTGGGATACACTGTTAATTCGTTTTCCGACTGAAGGGTTTGTATTCCACTGGTTCCTGTGATCAAGAGACTGAAATTCTTGATGGTATCAGGCTGTGCCACAGGGAAAAACCCATTCAATTTTGCATAGGCCGTTACGGCAAACTTCAAGGGGAAAAGTCCGGCTTGCGTGGGTGTACCGTTTAATTTGATGCATCGCACAGCAGATGGCAAGTATATACAGCGTGGCTCGTAACACACATACCCCATTCCCGATGGCAAACCGATTACTTTGGTCAATTTCAAGGAATCAATGGTCACTTTTTGCTTACTACCACCAACCACAGCAGACGTGTCTTTGAAGGACAATATCATCACAGTTTGGTTGTAGGCCACACCCACGGAACCGTCGGCCAACTGGCTGGGATAAAAACCAGGTACTTTGATGGTTGTATCCGGAGTACAGAACTGCGCAGAAGCCACCAAAGAGGTTGAAGAAATCAGTGCTAGTATAAATTTTTTCATGAAGAATTTATTGATTCAAAGATACAACGAAACCTTATCTCTCGATGCCAATGGTATTTTCACCGAGGCCTTTTGATTTGTTCCACAAATAGCCCTGGGCGAAAATCAAAAAGATCAATCCTCCAAGTCCTTGTATGCGATAACCGCTGATGTCGCGCCGGATATCGAATGGCAGCGCCTCGAAGAAAACGACAGACCCCATCAAGATCGCACCCAACAACAGACCATAAAAAGAAAACGACTTGACCGTGCTGGGGTTGAAAATTACATCGTAAAGCATGAACAATAGCAGCGGCCAAACCATGAATAAGCTATAGTCTCGTTGATGAGGAAATGCCAATGGAATGCAAGCTAGAAACACAGACATTGTGAGCAACTCCCAATGAGGCATGGCCGATTTACGGAACCGTTCTAACCAAAACCAACATGAGGCAAGAACCAACAATCGGAATAGTTGGGTAGTGATAAAAACCCCGCTTGCGCCCATTGAAAACCAGTCTACGCGGGCTTCACCTTCAATATTCAAGCCTGTCAAATATTTGGTGATTAGCTCGCCCATGTCAATAAAACCTCCTTCTCCCAATTCCACTATGTGATTCTTAGAAAATGGGTTGATGTTGTTGAGCCAACTCAATAGTATTTCTGTATGATAGGCGGTGGGCAAATAGGCGTAAGGTAAAACAACCATCAATACCGATAAAACCACAGCGGTTGTAAATGCCTTCCATTTTCGCATCAGAAACAATTGACCCACCATGTAAACAGGCAATATTTTCAGTGTTACTCCGAAAGCCAAACCCAGGTTCTTTTTTATGGAACCCGAAATTTTTCCATCAAATGCTTTGACTACGGCCCAAACGATCAAAATGGTCATCTGTCCGTAAAGCAAATTGAGAAACACCCACCGATAAGTGAGAAGGGCAAAACACAACCAAAATACAAATCCTTTTTTGTCACGACTAGGCAAAAATGTTCGCTCAACAAACAGCACTAGCTGGTACACAAAATAGAGATTTAGTGCATTCCACAAGAGTTTTAGCACAAACAAACCAAAGGGTATTTCCTCAGAAACGATGAAAGTAGGAAGCCAGGTAAAGGGGGCGAGCAGACTCGCAAACAAGGGACTGTAGTAGTAATAGAGGGCCCAACCTTGGGCGTTGTAGGGCGTTGTATATGGGTTTTTGAGCTGGGTCAATCGCTCAGCCGCACCAAAAAAAATGTTGAGGTCGTTGTTTGTGCTGAGACTCCTAAGGAATGGCCATGCCAACAACAAACCAAACACCCATATCAGGATTTTGATATTTCTCTGGAACGCAAATGGTTTTGAGTTGGTCGACATGCGTGCACAAATTTAAC
>JBANFU010000015.1:0-10307 GCA_037975865.1 Bacteroidota bacterium | reverse complement strand
GGGGAAGGAAGTCTTTGGCGCGAACAATGGGACCGGCAACCAAATGCGGGAAAAAGGTCATGTAGAACGCATAGTCGCTCACATTGCGCGTGGCAGGTATTTCCTTGCGATACACATCCATCAGATAACTAATGGATTGAAAGGTGTAAAAAGAGATTCCAATGGGCAGGAACAAGTCATTATCGGTAAACTGGGTGCCGAGCAGGTCGTTGCAATTGTGAATGAAGAAGTTGGCGTATTTGAAGTACAGCAAGAAGCTCAGACTGTAACTCAGTGATAGCCACAATAAGAGTTTCTTTTTGATGCCTTGTTGTTTTTCAATGGCCAGGGCAAATAGGTAATCGGAGACAATCATTAAGGCGAATAGGCCTAAAAAAGGTCCGCTCGATTTATAATAAAAGAACAGCGAGAAGCTGATGAGGTAGATTTTACGACAGGTGTTTTTTTGCACCAGTGCCGCGTAGAAAACCAGAAAAACACCGAAAACGGCCAGAAATGAAAATTCGGTAAAGAACCAGGGTTCTTTGGTGGAATAACCGAAGGCCGACTCCCAAGTTTTGGGGTCGTGCAGCGGGGCAAAGATTTGATTCAACCAATTAGTATCCACGGTATTTGGCTGCATTGATGGTGATTACGGGTGCACGAAAAGGCCGGCCGCGCTTGCGCGGCGGCTTCATAAGCATTTTGTATCGGGCCGAGGTTTGGATCCATCCCGCAATACTGTCCATCCATACCCGATAGCCTTGGACATCGGGATGACGGCCGTCACCAGCCCGAGTAAGGGTTAGTTTTTTCGTTAGAAAATAGGTGGCGGAATCCGCAGAGGATTCGAAAACTCTATTTATACCATTGTCTTCGTCCCAGTTGGCTGGCCCAATCCACGCATAGGGAATGCCACGCAGCTTTTTAGCCAATTGATTAGCGGCAATTTTTCGGGCCTTAAGGTCACGAGCATACAATTCGTTCAATCCAAATACCAAGAAGATGTAGGTAGGCTTGTATTTAGCAATGATTTTTTGAATGGTGTCTGACCTGCCGAAATTAAAAGTGGTAGCCGAGTACCATTCCAGAGACAGTATGATTTTGTGACCATTAGCCAAACAGTAATCATTCAATGGATATCGCAAACCACCACTCTCCGAATCGCCAATCAGTAAAATTCTATGTTTGGTTGTATCGGCAAAAACGGGCAACTCATACGGAGGGAGGGTAAAATGGTTGTTCGAATTGTTGGCTAAGAACGGCACGGTCTCGCCTACAATCAACGGGGTATCTGTGGAATTTGCTGTAGTCGTTGACCCAGTAGGATGATTGGCGCCCGCTTCAGGAGGTTCTTTCTCATCCAATGCGGCGAGCATGGCATCGAGGTCTTGATTGCCCAAAATCTGTTTCAATTCAAGTTGTCCGAATTGAAGCGTTTGTGGGCTACAACTGTAGATGTAGAGCAGCAGCAGCGGCAAAGAAATACTTAAACCAGCCCATACAATCAACCATGGGGATGACTTTTTAGGCTGATCGGTCCCGGCTTCTGATTGTGTTGCCTGCACGTTTTCAGCACCGCCAGTAACGGTACTTGCCTTCGCGGACATCGTCGATGCTAGGTTAGGGGTGATTTGATGTTCTTTGTCCGCCAAAGTGGAGCAAAAATACTTCAAACACAGCGATTTTGCGCCGATGATTTTTGGGTCGTTTCCCGCCCTAAACAACTGCGTTTAGCGGCTGGTAAATTTCGATTCCCCTGCTTTCAAGTGAAGGGCTGCGGTGTTGTCTGTTGCGACTGCAGAAATCCCTTCGTGGCCCTGATGTAGCTGTACTGTAATGTCTTGGCTGCCCAAATTGGTGATTCGATATCCCGATTTGTTCACCTCGATTTTTACGGGTTCTTTGTTCAATAGAATTTGGAAACCGTAACCTTCCCATTGTGAAGGACAGTGGGGGTTGAGGTATAGCGTTTGGTTTTTGATGCGCAACCCACCGAAACCTTGCACGATACTCAGGTATGAGCCGGCCATCGACGTGATATGCAATCCATCTTCGGTGTCGTTGTTGTAATTGTCCAAATCCAATCGGGCGGTCCGCAAATACATTTCGTAGGCTTTGTCGGTTTCTCCAATTTTCGCAGCCAGGATGCTGTGAACGCAGGGACTCAATGAACTCTCATGCACAGTGAACTGCTCGTAGAATTTGAAGTTGCGCACATGGGTATCAAAATCAAAGTTGTCTTCAAAGAAGTACAATCCTTGAAGCACATCGGCCTGTTTTATATATACGCTGCGAAGAATTCTGTCCCAACTCCACTTTTGGTTGATGGGTCGTTGCGCCGGCGATAAATCCTTCACCGGGATGAGTTCTTTTTCTAGGAAGCCATCGTGCTGAACGAAAACGCCGAGGGTATCATCTTGGGGGAGGTAAAGGTTCTCGTGAATGTGGTTCCAAGTGGCGATTTCATTCTCGGCCTCAAACTTTGTTTTGCTGGCGATGGATTTGTATTCTGTAGGGTGATTTGATTGCATCCACAGGGCACATTCACGGGTGTATTGCATGCACCAATCCGCGATGTAGCTGGTGTACCAGTTGTTGTTGACGTTGTTTTCATACTCGTTCGGACCGGTAACGCCGTGCATTTCATAACGCTGTTTGATGGAACTCCAGTGCACGCGTTGTTTCCAGAATCGTGCGATGCCCAGAAGGACTTCAAATCCTCCCTCGAGCAGATATTGCTGATCGCCTGTGTGTTGGATGTAGTTGTATACAGCGTAAGCGATGGCTCCATTGCGGTGTATCTCTTCAAAGGTGATTTCCCATTCGTTGTGACATTCCTCGCCATTCATAGTAACCATGGGGTAGAGGGCCGCCCCGTCGCTGAAACCCAACTTTGCAGCATTTTCAATGGCTTTATCGAGCTGTTTGTAGCGATATACCAACAACTGTCGCGATATAGCGGCATCGGCAGACACCAAAAAGAATGGCAAACAGTAGGCTTCGGTATCCCAATAGGTACTTCCACCGTATTTCTCACCGGTAAATCCTTTGGGGCCGATGTTGAGTCTCGCGTCATCGCCACAATAGGTTTGGTTGAGGTGGTAGATATTAAACCGCACCGCTTGTTGGGCTTTTACGTCGCCATCAATGCGCACATCGGTGGTTTCCCATTTTTTAGCCCAAGCAGCCGCACTCATTTGCAGGTGGGCTTCGAAGCCAGAGGCACTCATTTTGTCGAGCGCTTTTTTGGTATGCAATTCCAGCGCTTCAGGCGCGTGGTGGAAACTGCTGCCGGTGATACAGTGTTTTACGAACGTGAGTTTTTCGGCAGCGGCAACAGAGATTTCATAGGTGTTGCTCGCGTATTTGCTGCGGGTGTAAGGTTTGGCGATTTCGTTGTGTTTGACAGCGTTTTTCCAAATCTCAAACGACAGGGCGTTGGTCACAACCCAGTCCAGTTTTTTGGTTTTTACGGTCACCAAGAGTTCATGGTTGTGTACTTCTTGCTTTACTTCATCCCAGAACTTCTCGTCGTAATTTGAATCTTTGTTGGCCACATCGCCATCGAGGTAGTTTTCAACTTTGATGATGCAGGGGCTGCTGGCGGTGATGTTATATTGAAGGGCGCTGTATTCTTTGTTGATGAGGGAATAGAAGCGATGCGATGCGATGGTGAGTTCGATGCCATTTTTCATGACAACCACGCAGTGTCGGTTCAGCACCCCTTGGTGCATGTCGAGTTCGCGGGTAAACGAGGTCACCGTCACTTGGGCCAAGTCGAGCAGTTCATCGTTAATCCAAATCCGAAGTCCACTCCAATAGGTGGCATTGAGAACTTTGGCAAAGTACTCTGGATAACCATTTTTCCACCATCCAACACGGGTTTTGTCGGGGTAGTACACGCCGCCAACATAGGTGCCTTGCAAAGAGTGACCACTGAAGCTCTCTTCGAGGTTTCCGCGTTGTCCCATCATACCGTTGCCGAGTGAGAAAACACTTTCAGCGATTTCGTTCATGGAGGGATTGAAGCCTTCTTCAATGACTTTCCATGGGTGGGCTTTGAAGTAGTCGATCATGGTTGGTGAATTTTATTTTTGGTAAAGGTAATCTATGGTTTTGGGGATTTGTTGGTGTCTGCCTGCAATGATTTGGGTAGAAACGTGAACAGTTGGGATTTCCTTACATCGGTGGTTTGTTGAAATCAAATTCGCCGAGGTTTCTGAGGTGCAAAATGGCTCCTGGTAAATCATCGGGAGTGCCTATGCCGATGGCTTTCATTCCCCCTGCGATGGCTGCTTGCACGCCGGCAGCGCTGTCTTCGAAGACGAGGCAATTTTCTGGGGCGATGCCCAACAGTTCGGCTGCTTTCAAAAAGGTTTCGGGATGGGGTTTGCCGTTTGCCACTTGCGACGCATCTACGATGGCGTCGAATGCTTGGATGAGTCCCACGCGCGTCAAAACCATGTTGGCATTTTTACTGGCCGAACCCAGTGCCAAGGGTATTTTTCTGTTGGCTACTTCGGCAAAAAAAGCGGTTACGCCTGTGAGGGTATCGCTCGGGCCCATGTCTTTTACCAGGTCGAGGTACCACTCGTTTTTGCGATGCAAATCCGTTTCGAATTGTTCGTTGGAAAGGGATTTGTTGGCCAGTTTCAAGATGAATTTGAGCGAATCAACCCGGCTGACTCCCTTGAGTTGTTCATTGTCGGATTGCGTCAATTCGTAGCCGTATTCCGCAGCCAACCGATGCCAAGCCAAAAAGTGAAAGTGGGCGGTATCGCAGATTACCCCGTCGAGATCGAGGATGATTGCGGTTTTCATGCCGACACTTGTAGTTTTCTCAGATGGTATTCTACCAAGTTAACTACGGGTTCGCTGGTGATAACACCCACGTTGAGTCGATGGATTTTGCAGGCCTCTTTCAACAAATCACTGAAGTGGTAGGCTACGGAACCCACAAAGTGCACGGGCACTTCTTTGTGGTTTTCATATTTCCAGATGTGGATGTTGATGAATTTGCTAAACCCGTTATAGATGAAGTCGCGCACCCATTTTTCATCGCGGTTATCGCTGAGGAAACGCATAAAAGAGGCGAGATATACGTTGGGATTGGGTTTGTTGTATACAGCTTCGAAGATGCTCTCTTTGGTGAGGCCGAAACGTTCGATCAATCCATTATGAATTTTTTCGGGGAGTTCATGGTAGAGGAACATGCGCAGCAAATCTTTGCCATAGAAGGTTCCGCCGGCTTCATCGCCAAGTATGTAACCCAAGGCGGGGACTTCCTCATGAATGTCTTTACCATCGAAATAGCAGCTGTTTGAGCCTGTTCCAAGGATGCAGGAGATGCCGGGCTCATCGCCACAGGTAGCATAAACGGCACCGGTGAGGTCATGATCTACAACTACTTTGGCTTTGGTAAATACAGCGCGAAGGGCGTTTTCCACTATGATGTTTCTGGCGGGGTGGCTTGCACCTGCACCATAGAAAAATACGTGTTCAACCATAGGGGCTACTGCACACAGGTCTGTGTTTTTTCTAATTTCACTTTCGATCAATTCGGTGGAGTGAAAGAAGGGGTTAAAGCCCATTGTATAAAAGGAAAGACGCTGTGAATCGCCGTCTGTGAATACCCAATCGCACTTGGTACTGCCGCTGTCTGCTACTAAGATCATAATTAAAGTGGGTGCAAGATAATAAAAAAACACTTAGTGTCAATTGAACACTTCAAAACAATTTTTGGTAATTATTGTATAATTGGGTTATTTTGCTGTCAACTCTATTTACAGAATGTCGGTTAGTCCTTCCTTAAACCCCCACGTATCGGTTGATTGTGTCATTTTTGGTTTTAGCAAAGAAACCTTGCGTTTGTTGCTGATCAAACGTACCGTTCCAAATGCCGTGACGGAGTTGGACGATAGTTACTATGCGTTGCCGGGGGATTTGGTGAGTGACAATGAGAATTTGGATGAAGCGGCGGCGCGTGTGTTGAAGGAGTTGACAGGATTGTCTGGTATTTTTTTACAGCAGTTTCAGGCGTTTGGCGATCCGCTGCGTATCACCAAGGCAAAAGACCGCGCTTGGTTGAAGGGGGTACGTCAGGACCCGGATGCCCGGGTAATTACGGTGGCCTACATGGCCTTGATCGACAGCAACAAGGTGCAAATCCAGCCGGGTAGTTTCAGTAAGGAGGCGGTTTGGTTGCCCATTGCAGAGATTCCGGAGTTGGCGTTTGACCACAATGATATTTCAGAGGGGGCATTGATGGCCTTGCGTGAAAAGGTTCAAATCCAACCCATTGCGTTTGAGCTGTTGCCGGAGAAATTCACGATGAGTGATTTGCAGACCTTGTACGAGACCATTTTGGAGCGCGATTTGGACAAGCGAAATTTTAGGAGGAAGATGCTCAATTCTGGGGTGATCACGGCGTTGCCAGAGAAACAGCACGGGGTGAGCAACAAGCCGGCCCGCTACTATGTTTTCAACCGCAATTTGGTAGAAAATGGTCATTTGGGTTTTGTGAACCTGAAAATGGAGGGTTCTTTTACCTTGTTTAGTTAAGGGAGTCCCGAAATTCGCTGATATGCCGTAACTTTGCGGCTCATTTTTCGCATACCATGCTTTCAGTTTCCAATGTTTCTTTGCGTTTCGGTAAACGCGTACTTTTCGAGGAAGTCAACCTCAAATTCACCAATGGCAATTGCTATGGTATCATCGGTGCCAATGGCGCGGGTAAATCTACCTTTTTGAAAATTCTGTCTGGCGAAATCGAGCCGAACACGGGCTCTATCGACATGGAACCCGGAAAGCGGATGGCTGTATTGTCGCAGAACCACTTTGCGTTCGACGAATTTCCAGTGTTGCAAACGGTGATTCGCGGTCACCATAAGTTGTGGTCCATCATGGAAGAGAAGGACGCGTTGTATGCCAAAGAGGACTTCACCGAAGACGATGGGATGCGTGCGAGTGAATTGGAAGGTGAGTTTGCCGAGATGGATGGTTGGAATGCCGAGAGCGATGCGGCCACCTTGTTGAGCAGTTTGGGTATTGCTGAGCAGTACCATGAATATCTGGTCAAAGACCTCAATGGTAACCAAAAGGTGAGGGTGTTGTTGGCTCAGGCGTTGTTTGGCAATCCGGATGTGTTGTTGATGGACGAACCTACGAACGATTTGGACGTGGATACCATCCGTTGGCTAGAAGAGTTTTTGGCCAATTTTGAGAATACGGTGTTGGTTGTGAGTCACGACCGACATTTCTTGGATAATGTTTGTACGCACGTGTGCGACATCGATTTTGGAAAGATCCAGATTTTCAGTGGTAACTATACGTTTTGGTATCAGAGTTCGCAGTTGGCTTTGCGTCAGCGATCCGACCAAAACAAAAAGGCCGAAGAGAAGAAGAAAGAATTGCAGGAGTTTATCGCGCGATTCAGTGCCAACGTGGCCAAGAGCAAGCAGGCAACGGCGAGAAAGAAGATGTTGGAGAAATTGAACATCGAAGAGATTCAGCCGAGCACAAGGAAATACCCGGGTATCATCATCAAGCAGGGCAGGGAAGTGGGCGATCAGATTTTAACGGTTGAGAATTTGAGTGCCAAAGCGGAATCGGGCGATTTGTTGTTCAGCAATGTGAATTTCACGGTGAGCAAAGGCGATAAAATTGCCTTTATTTCTCGCAATACATTGGCGTTGAACCAGTTCTTTAAGACATTGTGGGGCGAGGTAAAGCCGGCCAGCGGTGAATTTAATTGGGGTATCACGGTAACCATGAGCAATTTGCCCAACGAAAATGCACACTACTTCACAGATAAAATCAACTTGGTAGATTGGCTGCGGCAGTACTCTACTGAAAAGGATGAGACCTATGTGCGTGGATTTTTGGGTCGCATGTTGTTCAGCGGTGAGGAGACACAAAAGATGTGTACGGTGTTGAGCGGGGGTGAAAAGGTGCGTTGTATGTTGAGTAAATTGATGCTGGAAAATCCCAATGTATTGTTGCTCGATGAACCTACGAACCATTTGGACTTGGAAAGCATTCAGGCGTTGAACAATGGCTTGGTAGACTATGCGGGTGTGGTGTTATTCCACTCTCACGACCAAGAATTCATCAACTCGATTGCGAATCGCATCATTGAAATTACGCCGAACGGAATCATCGACAAATACATGTCGTATGAGGAATTTGCGGAAGACGAACAAATCAAAGCAAGAAAAGCAGAACTTTACGGCGCTTAATCGCAGCCATTGGCAATAACAATATAGCAAACAATGAAAAAGCAAATCATATACTTACCGGTGTTGGCCTTGGGCTTATTGGCCGGATGTGGCGAATCAATCGACACGAGCAAGGAGTTGAAGACTTCTGAGGATTCATTCAGTTATGTTTATGGATATGAAACTGCGCAGCGCATGAAGCAGCAGGGTATCGATGGCATTGATTTTGGTAGCTTCCTGCGCGGGGTGAAGGATGGATTGGCCAAAGACAGCGGCTTGGCAATCAAAGAGGAAATCATGGGCAAGGTGTATCAAGGGTATGTTCAAGGCGTACAGGACAAGAAAATCAAGGTTTTGCAGAAAGAGACCAACGATTTCATGGCCAAAGTGAGCAAAGAAGCCGGTGTGAGTCCTTTGGCGGGCAAGGGTTATTACAAAGAATTGAAAAAGGGCAATGGCGCTATTCCGGGTGTTTATGATACAGTGACTTGTTATTTTGTAATCAAAAATGGCAAGGGAAAAGTGTTTCAGGACAATCGTAAAGACAAAAAGCCATTCATCAACAACATCACCAGTTTGAATTTGGCTCCTTTGGAAGAGGCGTTCCAAAAAACTGCGGCGGGTGGATCGTTTGAAGTTTATTTGTCGAACGTGGAGTTTCCAAGTTTGGCAAGAATGGCCGTCAGTTTCGATGATATGTACGGCGTTACAGTGATTGAGGTAGATTTAATGAGTGTGGTACCTGGACAAAAGCCCAGTGCAAATACTCAGCCTCCTTTGGATTACATTCCCCCACCAGCGGGTAAATAATTTCCGGGATTTCGGAAAGGATACAAACGAGAAGGGGGCGGCCGCAGGCCGCCCCCTTCTCGTTTTAACAGGCTTGAGGATAAATCATCTGCGCAACTGGTTGATGCCAATCATCGCCCAACCGATGATCATGAGCAATCCTCCGATGGGGGTGATTGCACCCAGTTTGCGCAACGCGGGTGAAATGAGTTCGTTGAGGGCCAAAAACCACAAGGAAACGCTAAAGATAAACGCCCCCAAAATGGTGATTTTGAGGTATATGCCTTTGGTGCTCTCCGCATTGGAAGAGACCGCCATAAATCCCAAACCGTTGAGCGCAAAATACAAAGAGGCGGTTTTCCAAACATCGAGGTATCGCGCCGAGATCGCTCCTTCCAAGGTGTGGGCTCCCATGGCACCCAGGGCAATGGAGATAGCCATCATGAGGCTACCCAGTCCAATCAATTGATGTGTTTTCATGTCGGATTATTTTGAAATGATTTCAACTTCGCGGGGTGACGCCGCCGCAGGCGGCGGCGTCACCGTGATCCCAAAGGTAATCCATCGGGGCATCAAAGGCACACTGGCCAACTCTTTGTACTGCGTGTTCAGCACGTTCTGCGCATTCACCCAAACAGAATACTGGTATTTTTGTCTGATCGGAGGTATTTCCTCATCGGGTAGATACGTCATTGTTGGCATGGTGATTTTTCGCTTGATACCATAAACCAAGCGCATATCCAACATCGAATACCCACTGCCAGCATCAAAGCCCGCAGCGTTGCGTTGCATGTATCGATACTGCGCGGTCCATTGCACGCCATATTTGGTTTGCAGACTTAGCGATGCCATATATTGCTTTGGCAAGAAATTAACGGCATATTGAGAATACCCTTTCATTTTCACTCTGTAACTCAACTGCCTCAATTCTGTTGCTCCAAGCGTCCATCGAATCGAAAGCAATCCCAGTTTTTCAAACGGTGAAGCATAATTGATGGTTTTATTGCCAATAACCCTGCACTCAATTCCTTCAATCCAAAAGTTGGTGCCCATCAAATTGACCGGCTGCCAAGGCGCAGTCAGTGAATCTTTTACTCGATCAATCATCTGCTGCTGCGTTCTTCTGAAAGCCCCCGCTTGAACTTGGATTTTTCGTCCTCCCTTGCGCAATCCCAACTCATAGGTTGTCGCTGATTCCGGTAGCAACCAAGGATTTCCCACATTTGAAGGCCCGCTGTAGTACAAATCGGTAAACGTGGGTAATCGCTGCCCCGTACCCACAGAACCATAAGCATCCAACCGAAATCCTTGTCCCGGTTT
>JBANFU010000012.1:0-3037 GCA_037975865.1 Bacteroidota bacterium | reverse complement strand
AACAGAACTTTGATCTTTGCCTTTGGTCACGACGAAGAAACCGGCGGCAAACACGGTGCTGCGGCCATTGCCAAGCATTTGTTAAACCATAGAACACCCATTGGATTCATCGTAGATGAAGGTTTCGGAGTGATGAAAGGCATCGTTCCTGGGCTTAAAAACGATTGTGCCATCATCGGATTGAGTGAAAAGGGTTTTGTGAGTGTGAAACTGAAAGTGGAGCAATTGGGCGGACACTCGGCATGGCCCAATTCCGAAAATGCGACAGCCATACTGAGTCAAGGGTTGAATCGATTGGAGCATTACCAATTTCCGGAACATTTAGAACAACCGGTGCGGGGCTTATTTACGGAATCTGCGCCCTACATGAATTTCGGATACAAATTGTTATTCAGCAATTTATGGATTACCGCACCATTGGTAAAACAAGTGTTGACCGGTGGCGATAAAACAGCAGCCAGCATCAGAACCACCCATGTGACCACCATTTTACGAGCCGGAAATAAAGAAAATGTTGTCCCACCGAGTGCTGAAGCCATTGTCAATCTCAGATTGTTCCCTGGCGATCGCATTGCAGACGTAGTGCATCAAATCGATCAAGTTCTCAATGACAACCGCATAAAAACGAGCATTTATTCTGAAAGCAAAGAAGCCACGCCCGTTTCACCCGCAAACGGCGATGGATACGATCAAATCAAAGAGGCCATTCACGCCAATTTTGTGGAAACGGTGGTTGTACCTGGCCTTGTCATTACGGGCACCGATTGCAAAAATTATACAGCCGTCACAAACAGAATGTATCGTTTTGTACCGTTTGAATTCTCTTCGTCCAATTTGTCGAGCATTCATGGCATCAACGAATACATGACCCGACAACAGTTCAGCAAAGGGGTTTTGTTCTACATGGATTTGTTTCAGCGACTGTAGCTAGCCTCAATCAGGCAATTCCAACACCAAACCGTCATAGGCCAGATCAATTCCTTCAGGTAATTCGGCACATACATCATCGTGCAGACCTATTTGGTGACTCATGTGGGTAAAATAGGTATGCTTCGCCCCCAATTCTTGAGCCAAGGCCACGGCTTGAGCCAGCGTAAAATGACTGATGTGCTCCTCCCGTCGCAAGGCATTCAACACCAGCACCTCCATCCCTTTCAGTTTTTCCTTTTCTTGCTGGGATATAAAATTGGCATCGGTAACGTACGCAAATTTATCGAAAACGAAGCCCAACACTGGCAGTTTGTAATGCATCACCTCCACGGGTTGTATTAGTTGGCCTTGAATGGCAAACGGTTCCAAATCAATCAAATGCCAATCAATTTGCGGAATTCCCGGGTAAGGTACCGGCTGAAAGATGTAATCGTATTGGGACTGAAACGCGCTGTAAACCCTCGGATGCAAATAGACTGGGGTATGTCGATTCTGTAAGTAATTAAACGGCCTGATATCATCCAATCCCGCCGTGTGGTCGCGATGCTCGTGGGTAAACAATATCGCATCGATGTTCGATATGCCTGCACGGATCATTTGATACCGAAAATCGGGACCGCAGTCCACCAATAGACTCAAACCACGCCATTCTAAATGTATAGAGGCACGGAGACGCTTGTCCTTGGGATTGTTACTCAAACACACTTCACTCGTACAACCAATGGGGGGCACCCCCTGAGAGGTCCCTGTACCGAGGAAGGTGATTTTCATATATTACTTGAGATTTTCGAGGTGGCCTTTCAACTTCATGATGATTCCCACCTGCATGTTGTCGACCTGCTTATCATTAGAAGCCCAAACACTCAGCCAATCGGTGGCGTGAATGACTTCAAACTGAGATTTAAGACTCGCATCCGCTACGGGGTATACATACACCACGTTACCCAAATCGGTCAGCACACTTTTTACGAAATCGAAACGGGCATTCACACGGGCATTTTTACCGCTATTGAGGAAGATAAAATTGGTATCGTGCTTTTCGTAATAACTTTCAATCATGTTGTGATTGGCTTCGGGCAACACCGATACAAAACCTTCGCCCTTCGCATTTTCTTGAATTTGTTGGCAGAAACGAATGGCAACGGCTTCGTATGCCAAATCACATACCACAACAAATTTCTGGGCGATGGTGGGTTTAAACACTTCATACATCTCCTTGGCGCGGGCTACAATGGCTTCGGGTGATTGGAACATGACTTCCACCTCACGGAGGGTGTTGGTCATATCTTTACCCATCAATTCTCCCAAGATCATCACCAAAGTACCCAATCCAAATCCCAATGTCATGCGGGGCTGGTAACCCAAAGCGATGCTGTAGTAGGGCAAGTTGTGATTTTCAGCCAACGCTTTAAGCTGACCTGAGGCTGCAACACAAATCATGTCGCAACCCAAACCCTGGGCTTGGGCAAACATCGACAAAGTCTCCTCTGTATTGCCGCTATAAGAGCACAAGATAACCAACGTTTTGTTGTTTGCATACGCAGGCAATGCATATTCGCTAAACACTTCAACGGGCACAGGCATTTCCTGCATCAACGCCAATCGGGCAATACGTCCGCCAATTCCACTTCCTCCCAAACCGCCAATGACGATGTTGTTGTATTGACTCACTGATTTGCCATGTTTGTGATAATTGGCCAATACGTAGGTGAGTTGTTCATGAAAATTCTCGAGGGATAATTCGTGGGTAATGATTGACATAATCACAAAAATACGACAACAGGCGGGTGATTGCCAACGCCTTATTAAAAAAATAGGGGCCCCGTCTGCGACGGGGCCCCTATTAAAAATTTTCTTCTTTAATTGTGCCGATTAAAACCATTCAAACTTGTAACGGAAATCTTGCACCTGAGCTTTCTTCGTCAACACATCTTGCAATGTATTCATGATGTATTGTGGACGATTGTAGAACTCAAATGGATCGGGTGCATCGCCAGCAGATTTTGGCACTTTGATGTCATCACGCTTATCAATCCAAATCATGGCCGTGTTGTTCTTGCCAATCACCGGCGTTGAGAACTTCTTCAATTCAACCCCAAATGCAGCA
>JBANFU010000007.1:0-3635 GCA_037975865.1 Bacteroidota bacterium | reverse complement strand
CATCAAAAAAATACTGGGCGATGCCCCCGAAAAACAGATAAAACTGGGCATCCACTTTGTAGGAATAGAGCGATGTATGGGCGCCGTGATACTGATTCAACAGTTGATGAAACCGGGGGACCTCGGCGATACTTCCGGCTTTTCCGTTAATTTCCAAGAGATTGGTATAGGGAATGTTGGCACGCTCTTGAAAGACGCCAGAAAACACCAACAAATCCTTGCGCACCGGAGGATATCCGGTAATTGTGCCTGGACTTCCCAATGGAGATTCTCCGTGATGCAGGGATTCTAGGATGTTCACATCGCGGCGGCGGAATTGACTGTCGGTGAGCGGTTCCAACCACACCACATACTCTTTCACGGGTCGCAATTTTTTGCGGTTTTTGGGTTTGCTTCGGGTGTTCACCGATAAGCTTTTGAGTTGAAACCTGCGCGCACCGTGGTGGTATTCTTGTTCGAAACCCGGTCCATTTTGCGGTCCCATGGGATTGTAGAGGCCATCGAAACGATGTCCGCCCACCAAATAATAGGTATTGACCGGCTGTTGGTGAGGGTCATCATCGGTCAGTTTGAACATGGCACCCCCGGTGAGGGCAAATTGGGGATCTGTCCATTGCTGAAATACCGAGGTCTGGAGGTTGGTTGGAAGATTTCGGGCTTGGGGTTGTTTTCCGTTTTTTGCTTGATTTTTAACCGATTTCACGCTGGCCCTGTGCTGAAATTCGTTGCTCAACAGAGACAAATTCACCCGCGTTAAATACGGGAATGTTCTGTGAGCTTCCGGGTCGGTGAACCGCGATGGCGCGGTAAACAGGGAAATATCTTTGCGATTGGGCAACCCATATCCGCCCACCAGGTACAGGACATTATCTTCTTGGTGGAAGAGCATATTGGTGGAGGCCAATTGCGACTGGAGCGAGGGCGACAATCCATCTATGGACAGAGAATCTACAGTGCGGGTTTCAGGATCCACACACCAGATGTAGCGATTGGCGTGGGCGGAATCGAAGGCCCGGAACGGCTGCCTTCGATGGAGCCCGTCGCGGCGGCCACCAAATAAAAACCATTTGCCTTGATATTGGGCCGCCGCAAATGAATGCAACTGCGGCAAATTGGGAATTTCCAAGGGTTGAATACCCACAGAAAATGGATGTTGTGCCCCCAGCGGATTGCGCATCGACATCAGTAGCAAAGCCAGCCATAGCAACGATCTCCGCCCAACGACAACATCCTTAAACCGCTGAAAGTTCTCCGTACAACACATCATTCCAAAGGTAGTACAACCCACCAAATTTATCTGCCCGAAGAATCCATCCGCCCCAAAGTTTGTCGTATTTTCGTACCATGGCAACCGCAAGTACCCAATACCTCGGACAGCTCCGCTGTAGCAACATTCACCTACAAAGTGGCACTGAGATTTTTACAGATGCTCCCACCGACAATCAAGGCATGGGATCGGCATTCTCCCCCACGGATTTGTGCGCGCTGAGTTTAACCACTTGCATCATCACCACCATCGGCATTTATGCCCAAACCAAAGGATTTGAAATCACGGAAATCACGGCCGACACCACCAAACACATGGCTTCGGATCCACGCAGAATTTCCAAAATCAGCAGCCAAATCAACATCGTACTGCCCCCCGGTTTGCCAGAAAACATCCAAGAAATCTTGATCCGTGTGGCCAATACCTGTCCGGTTGCGCGCAGTTTGCACCCCGATATCGAGAAGGATTTACAAATCACCTTCTCTGTCCAACCCTAAATCCCGCATTTCTGCATCGTCTGTAGGCATATGTTGGCCTGCTGTAAGAAACTCAACGTATATCTGATCGGCGAATTTCTGACTCACTTTGATCACTTTTTTGCCCACTTGAATTTCAATCAACGCATCGTAAGGTTGAATGCCAAGTACCTGAATTTCGCACCCCAACGACAGTCCCACTGCGTCTACATACTGCAAAAAAGCACCTGAATTATCGCCCACACCCACCATTTTGGCCGATTGGGAAACACCCAAGTGCGATAGGGTTTGTTTGGGACGGACATGAAACACCCCTTCTTTGGTTGGAATCAAGTCACCGTGGGGATCTACGTTCGGGAATCCCAAGAAGGCATCCAACCGATCCATCAATGCCTCCGAATGAACGTGCTCCAGTTGCTCCGCGATGTCATGCACCTGATGCCATGGCAATCCCAGACTGCGGCACAAAAAGGTCTCCCACAATCGGTGCTTCCGCAGCACACCAATGGCCAGCGTCCGGGCAGTTTCGGTCAACGAAATTTTTCCGTATTTCTCGTAACTCACCAGCTGCTTGTCGCGCAAACGCTTCAACATATCCGTTACCGTGGCTGGCTTTACCCCCAAATGGAGCGCCAACTCGTTGGTTCCAATGGACAACTGCCCCGATTCTTCGGTCAATTTAAGCAGGGCTTTGATGTAATTTTCTTCGGTTTGTGTCAGCATGCGTGAACGATGTATTCACAAAACTTGGTTTCATTTTTGGCATTTCCTAACATTTTTTCAAATTGAACTCATTTCAAATTGTTTGGTTAGCCTAACTATTTTTATTTTGCTAACACAATATGACATCCGTTCGACTTCTTCTTCAATGCCTACTCGCCTTATCGGTATACCGGCCCAATCAGATCTTATGTCAGCCGGAAAATGGTCGTGAACGGCACGACACCGATGCCCTAGAAACCGTAATCATCACCGGCTCGCTCAAACCCGAAAGCAAAAGCAGCAGTCCCATTGCTGTTGAAACCTACACCCCCAAATTCTTCCTAAAAAACCCCACCTCCAGTCTATTCGAGGCCCTACAACAAATCGGCGGAGTCCGCCCACAAGTCAATTGCAACGTCTGCAATACCGGCGACATTCACATCAACGGTTTGGAAGGCCCCTACACCATGGTGTTGATTGATGGAATGCCTCTGGTGAGTGGCTTGTCGTCGGTCTACGGACTGTCTGGCATCCCCACCTCGCTCATTGAGCGCATCGAGGTAGTGAAAGGTCCTGCATCCGCCCTGTTTGGCAGTGAAGCTGTTGGGGGACTGATTCACGTCGTCACCAAAAAAGTAGGAGCCGCACCCAAGTTGAGCCTAGAGCACTTCACCACCGGACAGCAAGCGATGAATACCGATTTGGGGTTCAAATTTTCTGTTTCGTCACGCCTGAATGTACTCACTGGAATCAACCATTATTACTTTCAGCATCGCCTCGACCACAATCGCGATGGGTTCACGGATATCGCGCTGCAGCATCGCCTATCGGTTTTTCAAAAATGGCATTATGCACGACCTTTCAACCGCACTTTGCAATGGGCTGGCCGATATTACACGGAGGATCGCTGGGGCGGAGAATTGAACTGGAGCAAGGCCGATCGGGGCACCGACCATCGATATGGAGAGAGCATTTACACGCAGCGCTATGAATTGTACGGACAATACCAACTGCCCGTCACCATCCCCATGCACCTGTCAGTATCCGCCTCCGCTCACCATCAAAACAGTTATTATGGCATAACGCCTTTCATGGCCAAGCAACACATCGTATTTGGCCAATTAACAGCCCATCCGGTTATCAAACACACGGATCTGCTCCTGGGTGTTTCCCTGAGGATTACGAATTAC
>JBANFU010000260.1:0-11730 GCA_037975865.1 Bacteroidota bacterium | reverse complement strand
TGTGGCAAGTACAGACACAAAGAATCATCAAAATCATTCAACACCCACCATCGTCTATTAACAATTTGGTAATATAGAATTATTGTTAGTTTAACTCTATGTAAATTCAATGTTAACCATTTTTGCATCGGTTTACATTTACATAACAATACAATCATCTGTGAAAAACATTATTTTAACTCTGGCAACATGTTGCACCCTGTTCACCTCCGCCTTTGCTGGAGTTATGGAACCCCTTACAGACACCACCAAAGCCGTGAAAATTGCGGAAAAACCCGCTGCCAAGCATTGGTATGAAACCATATCGCTCAAAGGATATGCACAAGTGCGCTACAACCGATTGGGCGAAACCAATCCCAACTTGCGCTGCGCCCAATGTGATGGATACTGGGGAAATAATACCAGCGTGTCCTTCCGTCGTGCTCGACTCACATTCAGCGGACAGTTAAGCCCAAGGGTTTATTTCTATTTTCAAAATGACATCGCCCAAACCGTGGCGGCCGCTGGGAATTCAGGTGCCATGCAAAGCAATGGTACATTGCTCAACCTCACCCAAATCCGCGATGCCTACTTTGATGTCAACCTGAATAAAAACGGCGCTTGGCGAGTGCGTCTCGGTCAAAGCAAAGTACCGTTTGGTTTTGACGTACTCCAGAGTTCACAAAACAGACTTTCTTTCGATCGCTCCGATGCCATCAACAGTGGCGTTTACAACGAACGTGACCTCGGCGCATTCTTCATGTACTCCCCCGAAAAATTCAAAAAATTGTTCTCTACCTTGGTCAAAGACAACCTCAAAGGATCCGGTGATTATGGTGTTATAGCCTTTGGTTTTTACAATGGACAAACCACCAACCGTCCAGAAATCAACAACAACCGACACGTGGTAGCCCGTGTTACATACCCTGTAGCCATCGGAAAGCAAATCATCGAAGCAGGCATTCAATCATACGCTGGCGTGTACACCTATTCCAAAGACATGCTGAGCACCGGCGTGAAATACGTAAAAGCCCCTACGCTGAAAGGAAATTTCTTATCAAAAAACACCCCCATGCCCGATGCAAGTTACCTTGACAACCGCACCGGCGCACACTTTGTACTTTTTCCCAAACCCTTTGGAATTCAAGCTGAATACAATGTGGGCAACGGCGCTCAATACAACCCAACCACAGATTCAATTGAATACCGCGCCCTTGAAGGTGGCTATGTAACTTTTAGCTACAAAACCGAAATCAACAAGCAAAGCGTCATTCCTTATTTGAGACTCCAAAACTACAAAGGAGGTAAAAAGGCTGAAATCGATGCGAGAAGCTACGATATCAAAGAACTGGAACTGGGTATCGAATGGCAAGTAGAGAAAAACTTGGAATTCACTGCTGCCTATGTCAATAGTTCACGCCGATTTGAAGACCACAACAACCGCAATAACTTGCAAACCGGTTCTCTCATTCGTTTGCAAGCACAATTGAACTTCTAACTGTTGTATTTTCGCGGTCATGGAATACCGCAGACTAGGAAAATCAGGACTCCCCATTTCTGAGCTCAGCTTTGGCTCATGGATCACCTTCGGAAATCAAATCCACGATGGGGTTTCTGAACGATTGATGGACATCGCCTACGAGGCTGGCATCAACTTCTTCGACAATGCCGAAGTGTATGCCGCCGGTGCCTCAGAAGTGGTGATGGGAGACATCCTGAAAAAGAAAAACTGGTCCCGTGATTCCTACATCGTTAGCTCCAAAGTGTTCTTCGGCGCCGGCGCCAAAGTGCCTACCCAAAAAGGACTCCACCGCAAACACATCATGGAGGCCTGCAACCAAGCCCTGCAGCGCCTGCAAGTGGAGTACCTCGACCTTTACTTTTGCCACCGCCCCGATAAACAAACCCCCATCGAGGAAACCGTGTGGAGTATGCACCAACTCATCCTCTCTGGCAAAATCCTCTATTGGGGCACCTCGGAATGGAGCGCACAAGAAATCATGGAAGCCCACATGGTGGCCCAACGCTACAACCTCATCGGCCCCATCGTTGAGCAACCGCAGTATAACATGCTGGTGCGCGACAAAGTAGAAGTTGAATACAGCCAAATTTATAAAACCGTTGGATTGGGAACCACCATTTGGAGTCCCCTCGCCAGTGGCTACCTCACCGGAAAATACCTGAACCAGCCGCCTTCAGAAGCCCGACTAAACCGCGACGAGTTGGGTTGGCTCGCGGAGCGATTATTGCAAGAATCACACGCGGAAAAAGTGAAGAATCTCATGGCCCTTGCCGGCGATTTGGGCGTAACCATGCCCCAACTGGGCGTAGCTTGGTGCCTCAAAAACCCCAATGTGAGTACCGTAATCCTCGGCGCTACCAAACCCGAACAATTGGAAGAAACCCTCACCGCACCGAGCATTTTACCCAAATTAACCCCTGAAGTTATGGATCGCATCGAAACCATCCTTCAGAACAAACCCCAACACCCTCAGTACTAAGCACAAACGGATTTCCTAACCCGTTACTTTTCCTTTTTTCGTCGACCTGTGCCATTTATGGCACAAGGTTTGCACCGCTCGCGCGATGACGCGCAAAGCTTGGATACTCGCAACAGTTGTAGCCTTTTGTCTACTCACCCCTGCTGCACCCCTCCAAGCAGACCCCATCGCCGATGCCCTGAAACTGATCAGACAGTCAGCCAAATCTTCGGTCAAAAAACAAACTTTCAAAAAAGTATCGCCCACCATGCCCGTGCAGGCCATCATGGCCTCGGCAATCAATATTCAGTTTCAAGAAGCAGCGCTCATTTTATCGAAAAGGCAATTTACCAAAGACAGCAGCAACCCCGCCCTGTACCATGCCCTGGCTATGCTGCCCAATGAAAAAGAACCCTTCTCTCCAATCCGCCATGGTTTCGATGCCATGCGCTACTGGGCCAAACCCGCCATCGATAAAAAAGGAAACCCCATCACCGCCAAACAATGGGAAAAATACCAACAGAAATACCAACTCACCTATCATCACACCGATACCCTACTTTTTGAATTAACCAACCGCTATTGGAATGGAGAAAGCAATAGCACCTTGGATCAGGCCCGACGTTTATTGATAGAATTACAAACCCAATCTCAGTGGCTGGCCAATGACCAAGGGCAAATACAACAATTAGAAACCCTCCATTTTCAACAGTGGGCGGCCAAGCAAAAAAATGGAATCGATTCTACACTCAAAGCAAACCAGTTTGAGTCCATCACCCTGAAATCGTATCAAAAACGCATCGAAACCCAGCTTGCCTTCATCGAACAACTCGAATTTGATTCGCTGATGCAAACCCGGAATATAGCGGCTTTGTCGGCCCGACGTACCCAACTCTTGGCCATCAAAAAACCCAATGCGCAAACCAAAGCCATGATTCAACGGGCGGAGGACACGCTGGTGCAATGGGAATACGAATTGGTCACGGTGGAAGACCAAGAACAAGGCTACCGTCGCTTCCTGAAACAATACCCCAAAGCCCCTCAAACAAATTTGATTTTACAGCGCTTGGAAGGATTGGCCTTTGAACGCGCCCAGCAACTGAATACCGTTGAGGCCTATGAAGCATTTTTGAAATCCCAATTGCCTCCGCCGCTGCAACGCACCGACCTCACCTTCCGCGCCCAATTTCTGTTGCGTTCCCTTACCGTGAAGCCCATCCCCATCGCTTACGATAAATCCAAAGAGCCCTACAAAGAAGGATTCTATTTTGCCGATTCATCCACCCTACAACCTTGGATGGAAATGGATTACAAAATGGCCTATCCCTATGCCTTAAACAATTACCAAAACCATTTTGTAGAGAGTGGGGCCACACTAATTCCCGGCTGTGCCTTGGTGATGCGCACCGATACTTTTGGTTTGATCGAGTTCAGTTACGTGACCAAAGACGGCAAACCCTTCACAAAAAACAATTACGAAACCGTCTTCCAATTTTCCAATACGATGGCCTTCGTGCAACGGGGCGGTCGCTGGGGCATCCTCAATCACCGTGGTAAAGAGATTTTACCCTGTAAGTTTGAAAACTTGCGCTACGATACCGCCGCCAAACGTGGAGCCCTGCAATTGGGAAAAAAATGGGCCCTTTTTAATGAATCTGGCAAGCTCATTACCAGCCCGATATTCGATGCCATAGGATTTGAAACCTGGGAAAACGAACCCACCGAAGCCCCCGTTAAATTGTGGGTGAGAAATCGCTGTGCCGCCAAAATCAACGACAACTGGGCCCTCATCGATACACTCGGAACCTCATTAACCCCCTTCGCCTATGAAAGTATGGCCACCCTGCCTTTTGGACGATTCATGGGTAAAATCAATGACGGATACTGCCTTTGGCGCGATACCATTCGTTGTAGTGCCCAATACTCAGAAGCCGTGGACTTCGGCAAACCCTATACCTTGGTACAACAAAATGGATGGGGAATCATTGATACCCTCGGTAAAATATTGGTCCCACCGGTCTACGAAAAATCCTTGCTCGTCGGCAGCACCATCGCCCTGCTGAAAAATAAAAAATGGAATTTTTACTACTCCAAAGGTGAATTTACCTTACCCATCAAAGGCACCATCGACGATTTTAGATTGTATGGCGACGGTATGGTTTATGCCCGCCAAAAGAAAAATTGGATCCTGTATCACGCCTTCACCAAAACCGTGCGCAAAGTCAAAAGTTTGGATCTTCAACAACTCACCGACACACTGCTACTCGAACCCATAGGCAGTTACTGGTTCATTACCCACGCCAATGGCAAAGTGCTACTCAAAGATACCTTGATGACATTGTCGCGCATCAACGACCACGAGTGGTTTGCTACCAGGCCCAATGGGTTGGGGGGGTCAGCCATGGGATTGCTCTGCCTGCCTTCCATGCAGTGGAGTTTAAAACCCCAATACCAAGAAATTATCTTGTCGCAAAAACCCTCTCAGTACATGGTGAAACAAAAAGATCACTGGGGAGTGGTTAACAATTTTGGCGAAGTTATCGTGCCCATCGTCTACGACGCCATTACCGATACCGAATTCCCCGGTTATTGGTATGCACTCAAAGGAGAACGCACTCTCTGGATTGATGCCTCCGGCCGAGAATTGAGCCAGCCTTAAACTAGAAGATTGTAAAGATTCAAAGAATCGCTTGTAATATTCAATTTTTACCGACAACTTGCCGGCATGAAAACCTTTTATCGCGCATTGTTGGGTGGATTGGTATTGTTTTTCTACCAGTTCATATCCTTCGCTGGAGCCAATTTCCACGGCAGTGCCCAAGCCTACACTGAAAAACAAGACACCATCTTAGCATTCCTGAATTCACTCAACTTAGAGGATAAGCAGTACATCATTCCCAGACCTGCCGATAACGCCACCGCGGAAGACCAACAGAAATATGCCGAAGAATCTCAAGGAAAACCCTGGGCCATGGTGAATTATCACAGCAACCGAAATACGGGCATGATTATGCCCATGGTTCGCGGATTGCTGGTAGACATTTTGGCTATTTTCTTGCTTTTTGGACTGATGGACAAGATTGCCGACATCAATACCACAAAAGCAATTTTATATGCATGCACTGTGGGCTTCTTCGCCTTTTTGGTTGTGCCTTACACCAATTTCATTTGGTACCAAACCCCTGACATTTGGGCCCACCTGTTGGATGCGTTTGTCCCTTACGCCATTGTGGGAGCGCTGTATGCCAGATTTTGGCGCAGTGCTGCATAAAGAAACACTCGTTACACGCTTTTCAACCAATCGTTGGGTTGTATACCCGATATTTTCAAAGGGGCGGCCAAAATGGCCGCCCCTTTGTGTTATCTTTGCAGGCCAATAATCGCAGTTCATTGCATGGTCCCGTAGTAGAATGGATACTACGAAAGTCTCCGGAACTTTAGATCCGCGTTCGATTCGCGGCGGGACCACCCCTTTACTCCTTTATTCCTTCTTTTTCTGATTTTTATTCAAATCATTTAGGGTAATTCGCTACTTAGTTGTCTTACCCCCGTGAGTGCCCAACAATCTGCTTCGCTGTCTGAATCACAATTGCAAACGTTGTTCTACGACAACTATGCCGATTTGTGCAGATATGCACTCACCTTCCTGGGTTCCACCCAAGAAGCTGAAGACATCGTTCAGCAAATCTTCCTAAAATTTTGGGAAGATTTTCAGGTAAATCCCCTGCCCAACAATCCTCGCGCCTACCTGTTCAAAACCGTTTACAGTCGCTCACTCAACGCCCTCAAACACCGCAGTGTTCAACGCAAACATGCCCAATACCACATTCACCATTATTGGGGTAAACAGAGTGATTCATCGGCAGAATCCCCTATTCACACGAAAGAACTGGAATCCGCCCTGCACAAAGCCCTGGGCGAGATGTCGGAAACCACCCGACAAACTTTCATCCTCAGTCGATTTCACGGACTCAGTCACAAAGAAATTGCAGAAACCCTATCCTTCTCGTTGAAAAATGTTGAATACCATTTACACAAGGCCATTCAAATTCTCAAAGTCAAATTATCAACCCACACCCTGGTGTGGCTCGCATTTTTAATCCTTTCCAACCCATGAAAAATCCAGAAACCTTCGGCTTCGGCAACCCCCAAGATGAGTCGATTTGGCAACTCGCCAAACCCACCAATCCGTGGACGCCCAATACCGACAATGCATGGAAAAGTGTTTCAGTAAAACTGGGAGCCTCGGCGGTTTCCGCTTCCCTACTTACCACAGCACCCGTAAAAACGATCGCCAAATTCACCCTGAAAAAACTGTTGCTATGGAGCGCAGTTGGCGCCAGTGTTACAGCTGGGACGGTCTACCAAGTGAAGAAATACCGCAACCAATCAGGGCAATCAAGGCAATCTACCACCGTGGCAAAATCAGCATCAAATTCAACCCACGCGTTGTCCACTGCAGTGACCCAACCCTCTAAAACACCCGTTAGAGAACCCAATAAACAGACTGTTTCCACAATGGCGGCATCACCCAAATCAGAGAAATCTAAGGTACCCACTGTAGCCATTGCGCCGACCAACCGAAATACCAATCTTTCGCCCAACAGCAAAATATTGCAATTCAAGCAAACGGAATTACAGGTAGTAACAGAAATCCTGAGCCAAACCTATGGCGTAACCATCAAAATCGAAAGGCCCCAATTACTGCATTGTAAACTCACGGCAACTTTTGAAAATGAACCCATTCAAAACATCCTCGAAATCATTCAAGAAACATTTAACATGGAAATCGTCCCAGAAAAAGAAACCATCTGGTTGAAAGGAGGGAGCTGTCAATGAGAACCCTATTTCTGCTCATCATTGCCCAGCTCGTTACATCGCTGTCTGCGCAAACCTCCCCAGCCTTCAAAAAAGCGAACATTACCTCCCTCGATGAACCTTTCTACTTCATCGTGCCCGCAGGTTCCACCGCCTCTGCCCTTGAAAAATTGGAGGCCTCATCCAAATTATACTTCTCCTACAACCCCGATGTTCTCCCAAAAACCGTGGTTGCCGATACTTGGGTGGGGATTTCGTACCGACAAGGTTTAGACAGAATGCTCAGTCAGAATTTTGCCTTCCGTTTGCGAGGCAACCACATCGTCATCCGCACATTGCAAGAAGGAATCATCACCAACGGCAAGCAAGAATATGCCATCACCGGGTACGTGAAAGACAATAAAACCGGTAAAGCCATTCCCTTCGCCTCTGTCTACGATACCACTACCCTAAAATCTGCTTTAAGTGATCGCGATGGGTACTTCGAACTCCCGGTGAATGATACTCAGCCCAAAACCATCGGCATACTCATTCCCAATGAGAAAGACACCTACCTGGTGGTGAGTCCTCTCAGAAGAATTGAAACCCGCATCGCCCGAATTGTAAACCCACAAATCGAAGCGCTCGTGCCCCTCACAAAAGCCGCCATTGATACCCTTTCTAGTAGCACCTTTTGGGACCGACAAGTATCAGGTATTCATGAAATGAACCAAAGAATTGAACAAGACCTAATCAAAAAACCACGTAAAAAAGACGATTGGGACAAAAACGCTTCCATCGTTCAGCTGGCCGTCAATTACGGAAATACCTGGCCCCTGATGGCAGAAATGCAAATCGGCATCCCCCAATTCTATAACCGCTTTACCTTTGCACCCGCCCAAAAAGGAAATAAATTGTGGGGAATAGGCTATGGCATTGGCACCCACATTGGAGCGAAAAACAACCGTGGACTGGCCATCGAAGTACTCGGTATGGGTCTGTATCCCGGCCACGTGGCTGAAATCCCACTCATGGGTACCGTTTCGGTCATGCCCACATTCAAACTCGGCAAGAATGTTAAACTCATCGCAGGTCCGGAAGCCAACGCCGTTTTCACCCATGGCATTCGCGTGCCTGATGCTGGATTCAAGCTGCCCCCCAATTCGGGCCTTTCTGCAGACTTCCCCATCCGCAATGGCCGTGAAATGACCGCATTTTTCAGCTGGCGTGTGAAATTGGTAATAGAATAGTCAACCATTCATTGCATCAACTATCTTCGCGTACATGAGTTATCAAGCGCGATTTTCCCAATGGTTGATGCACTGGCTCAGTGAAACAGGTGCCAGCGCTGAATCTTGCTATTACCTGCATCTCATCGCCCTGGCGATCGGATTGATATTGGTTGTCGCCATCATCGATTACATCTCGCGCAACATCATCCTTAACCTAGTCGCTCGCTACGCCAAACGAAGCAACAATCCCTACGATGACATCCTGGTGGAAATGCGGGTATTCAAACACCTCGCCCACGTAATCCCTGCACTGGTTGCCAAAGAAGGACTCACATTCGTCTTCCATGATTACACAGCCCTGATATCGCCCCTCCACAAACTGGTCGATACCTACATCGTGGTGGCCATCATTTTCTTCGTGCAAGCCGTGCTTCGCGCCGCAAAAACCTTGCTACTCAACTCCGAAGATTTCAAAGACAAACCCATAGGTTCCTACACGCAGCTGCTCAATATTATCAATTATTGCGTGGGTATCTTATTCATTATCAGCAACCTAACCGATAAGCCCCTATGGACCCTGCTCACAGCCTTCGGTGCACTTTCCGCCCTGGTAATTTTAACCTTCCGCGATACGATTCTCGGCCTGGTGGCCTCCATCCAAATTTCTGGAAATGATATCGTTCGCATCGATGACTGGATTGAAGTACCCAAATATGGTGCCGATGGCAATGTTTCAGAAATCAACCTCACCACCATCAAGGTGAAGAACTGGGACAATACCGTGACCACCATCCCCACCTATGTCCTGATCAATGACTCTTTCAAAAACTGGAGAGGCATGGAAGAAAGTGAAGGCCGCAGAATGAAACGAGCGGTCAACATCAAGATTTCTAGCATCAAATTTTGTACCCCTGAGATGCTTGCCGATTACAAAAAAATTGATCTCATTCGAGATTATGTCAATCGCAAAGAATCGGAAATCAACGACTACAACGCCCAGAAAAACATCGACAAATCGGTCCTTGCCAACGGCCGAAACCTCACCAACATTGGCATTTTTCGCAAATACCTCAACTTGTATATCCAACAGCACCCCAAGGTCAATAAGAACCTAACGATGATGGTAAGGCAATTGCCGCCAACAGACAAAGGGCTGCCATTGGAGATCTATTGCTTCACGCTCGACAAACAATGGGTCGATCATGAAACCATTGCCGCCGATATTTTCGACCATGTCCTGGCCACCGTTCCCAGCTTCAATCTAGAGATTTTTGAAGGCCCATCCGGCAAGGATTTACAGGCGATGGTGGGTGCGAGCTAATAGAGAATTTCGTATCTTTGGTACATGGTGATTCGCGTACCAAAATGGCTGCTGCTTTGCATCTCTGCACTCTTCTTGAGCCAAGGTAATAAAGTAGTTGACAACCTCTTCGAATACTCAAAGAACATCGAGATTTTTACGGCCCTCTACAAAGAGCTTGGCACAACGTACGTTGATGAGATAGAACCAGGAAAACTCATGAAAACAGGCATCGATGCGATGCTAAAGTCACTGGATCCTTACACCAATTTCTTCTCTGAATACCAAGCCGAAGAGGCCCTCATGGAACGACAAGGACAATACGGTGGCGTGGGTTGCAGAATTACCCTTCGAAATCATTATCCCACCGTAGATCACATTGAAGAAGGCTATGCTTTTGACATGGCCGATGTGCGACTGGGCGATCAAATTACCCACATCAATGGCCTTGATCTGAAAGACAAATCCACCGAAGAACTCCTTACCTTGGTTAGAGGCGCCCCCAATACTCGCTTCCAACTCACCTTGGTCAGAAATGGTAAAACCCTGGACAAAACCATCACCCGAATGGCTATCAAAACCGCCAGCGTGTCGTATAGTGGCCTCTTTCAAGGATCCATCGCTTATGTAAAATTGGAAGAATTTGACCAAAATGCCTGCGATGAAATTGAAGCCTCACTGAAAAAAATGATGGAAAAAACCACCCTGCAAGGCGTCATCCTTGACCTGCGCGACAATGGAGGTGGACTGCTAGCCGAAGCCGTGAAAATCGTAGGGCTCTTCGTGGGAGAAAATAAATCGGTGGTAACACTCAAAGGTCAGAATGTAACTGGACCCAAAAACTGGTTCACACCCAACAAAGCCTTGCTGCCCAATACCCCGCTGGTCGTACTCATCAATGAACACTCAGCGTCTGCTTCGGAAGTGGTGAGTGGTAGCCTCCAAGACATGGACCGTGCCGTGATTATGGGACAAACCAGCTTTGGCAAAGGATTGGTTCAAAACTATGTGAGTCTTCCCTACCGAACCCAAATGAAGTTAACCACCGCAAAGTATTACACCCCAAGTGGTCGGTGTATACAACGACTGAATTACTCGGATCGTGGTGCAGATGGACAGGCCTCCGTACTTTCTCAAGAGAAAAAACGCGCATTTACCACCCAAAACGGGCGGAAAGTATACGAAGGCGGGGGTATCGACCCAGACAAATTCCTGGATCCTTACCAAGGATTGTCCATCTACAAATGGCTCGAAAAAGAACTCATCTTATTCGATTGGGCCAATGAGCAATACAATGCCAAACCCGACACCCTGTTCTCCCCCGTGTCTGAGGCACAGTACGCTCAATTTGTCAACTTCGCCATCCAAAAAAGCCAGACGATCATGCTGGCCAAATGGCAAAAAGCCATGGCCTCCATGGCCGCCGATACCACCTTTGTGAAAAAAACGGGCGGATTCCAAATGAATCAAACCCAAATTCAAAACAACCTGAGAAATGAGTTAAACAGCAACAAAAACAACCTAATTCAAGTGTTAAACAAAGAATTGATGATGAGAAAGTTGCGAAAATCCGACTTCTTCAAAACCTGGTTGGAATACGATCCTGAAACAAAAGAAGCCGCCGCTGTGTTATTCAACGCCACCCACTATCAAAAGTTACTCAAACCACAACCCTAAGCAGACACCATCCAAGCCATTGGATGGTTACATCGCACAATGATAACCGATATCCTAACCCAAATGATCGGGCCCTTTTTGCTCCTATTACTCTGCGGATCGTTGGGTGGATTCTTGGCGGGTTTGCTTGGCGTTGGTGGAGGCATGCTCTTCATCCCGGTAATCAATGAGTACCTGTCGCACCACCCCCTATCCTCCGATGAAATCGTCAAATACACCCTGGCCAACTCAATCGCTCTGGTCTTTATGTCGGGCGTTTCAGGAA
>JBANFU010000163.1:0-9879 GCA_037975865.1 Bacteroidota bacterium | reverse complement strand
TGAAACAGGTTTTGGGCTTTGTGTTTGAAAATCCTTGGCCACATGGTGCTTTGTTTTTTGGTTCGATGGAACCATCGCGGTGGTACTTGCCGGGTTGGATGATCACTACACTCAGCGGGTTGATTTTGGTGCCTCTGTTGTTTGGCGGAAGCTTGTTGTTGATAGAAACGCTGCATGGCAAACGGAGGTTTGCTTTCAATACAGTGAATTTCTTGCTGTGTCTGCTGCTTTTATACTTGGGTTTCGTGATGGTGAAAAATCCGGTGATGTATGATGCTTGGCGACATTCCTTGTTCTTGTTGTTGCCGGTGGCGGTATTGTCGGCCCGAGGCTGGGTCACGCTGTGGTTCTGGGCATTGCATTCATCGCTCAAACAGAAGGCCCTGACGTTTTTAACGGGCATGGGTTTAATTCAAGGTCTATTTTGGGTGGTGCCGGATCCGTTTGTGCACCTGCAAAATGCAACCTATACCCAATTGAATCGCACCGATTTGGGCTATCAAAGTGGGCAGACCTATTTTAACGGGTTGGGAAAACAGTTGATACAGCGATACCCCATGCAGATTGATTATTGGCATCAAACGAACTACCAGGCATTGGAATGGGTGGGCAAACGGTTGCCGGCAGATGGTTCGGCCTTGGTGATCGGAAAGGGGGAGTCGTTGATGTTGAATGCGATGTTATTGCCAAGTGCATTGCAGATGAAAATACACACCATGGCGCCGGAGTTTTTGGATTCCACGGTTACGCTGGCATCGATCAATGCCCTTTGGCCTCAGGTGAATGACAAATTGAAAGCAGGTCAAACGCCCATGATGCCCATCAAGCGGGTTTATTGGATAGCCTTTGGTGATCAGCTGCAATTGAAAGAGCCATTGGAATTTCCCACCCTGCATGGGGTGGTTTCCTGGGAATTGGATATGGAGTTTTATCGCGAGAAGTTGCCCTTGCTACAAATTTACCGGGCGGAGTTTAAACCGGCGAAATAGTTACATGTAGCCATTGTTCACCAGGTAGCGCGACAGGTCTTGTGCTTCGGTAATCATGCCAGTACTGATTTGGGCGTTTCGGTTGTCTACCACGGTGATCACGGTAAAGTTGTGTGAGGTGGCCCCATAAGCCGTGCAGCGCGCAATCATGGATCCATTGGGTAGATAGAAAGTAATCTCGTTTTGAATGGTGCCGTTGATGGCTTGTTTGAATTGGCTAAAAGTTCCGATGACAATCCCATCTTGGATAATTTGATTGCCTTGGGCTTGAATCATGCCGCTGCGGTTTCTTTCGACTTTGCCATAGGGGTTGTTGGGGTTACTGGGTACGGTATTTTGATAGACCACGGTGCCTGAACTGATGGAGGTGCTGTTGGTCATGGTACAAAATTTTCGTTCGGCTTCTGGATTGTAGACGCCGTCCACAAAGAGGTTGAATTTGGCTACATCGCGAATCAGGGCATTTTCGCTGCCTTGGTAGTGGATTTTCGCATTGCTGGCAACAAATACAATTTCGTAATAGCGTTTGTTGGGATCGTTATTGGGCAAGTAGTCGTTGGTTTGCATGTTTAGCCAGAACGCTTCTTTGCCGTTGAGTGCTTTACAAGTGGCTTGGAGGGTGCTGCCCAAGAATTTTTTCTCAACGATGTATAGGCAATTGGGTTTGCCGAGGTAATAAACGGTATCGCCCAGCAGGATGCCTTTTTTCTTTTCGAGGGATTTTTGGATGACTTCGTTCCTTTTGGAATTGTCGCGGTCGTCGTCGCCTTTGGGTTTTCCTTTGTCGATTTTGGCTTCAGTTGGATTGTCGTTGTCGTCGTACTGCGCTTGTACATTCACTGTCAGGCCAACCAACAAAATGGAGAGGGAAACAAAGGATTGAAGGAACTTATTCATGATGTGTGGTGCAAATGTCCGCAAGCATTACGCCGTTTTCAATGGCGCAATGAAATTTTTTGTAAAAGATGACGTTTGTAGGGAAATGCGTTTGTGTGATTTTTCTCGTTTCCCCGTTGCTCCGTTGTTGACTGCGGTGTTGTCAATGTTCAGCTTTGGCCATGTAAATGCTCAGTCGGTGTATGTGAAAATGGGCAAGGGGTGGTCTTATATCACCGGCGCACAGCGCGCGGTGAACGACAGTAACCGGGTGAATTATATCATGGGAAATCCGGCTGGGGGTGAGAGTCAATTATTGGGTCTGGGTGTAGATCCAAATGCATGGAAAAAAATTTCACCGGAATGGTCCATAAATCTAGCTCATTTGGAACATCGGGTAAATAACTTCAACGAGATGGAAGATTACTATCCTCACGACAGTGAATTCATGAAAGCCCATCTTATAGCTTCACAGGTCTATGAATCGGAAAAAATGGTGAATGGACCCTCCTTTTTCATCTCAAAAACAGAGGTGACGAATGCGGAATATCGCAAGTTTGTAGAGTTCTGTATCAATGAATGGATGAAAGAAAATCGTCCCGAAATCGTGCAGAAATACAAATGGACGTCCGCAGAATACGTGCAAGCGGTTCAAGCTTGGTTGGAATCGGGTGCTGTGTCTTCTGCCGCAGCGGGAGCCCAATCATCAAGTTCTTTGTTATCCCCTGCCAAAACCTGGTGGGAGTTATACCTGAGAAACTTGGATTGGAAGAAAATTGAATACAAAGGGAAGTCCATATTTCCGAATACCCAAGTATGGAATACAGATTTTCCAATGAGCTACAATCAACCGATGCGCGATTACTATTTTGTGCATCCAGCTTACGATAATTATCCGGTTGTGGGGGTTTCGAAGGACCAAGCCGATCATTATTGTTTGTGGTTTTCGGATCAATTTGGAAAGCAAGAAAAGTATCATATTTGGTATCGTTTGCCATCGGAGATTGAGTGGGAGCGTGCGGCATCGGTGGTTGCGCAGAAGCGTTCCAAGAAATCTTCCGGGTCACCCGTAAACAACAACTTCATGCGCAATGCCAAAGGGGTTTACATTGCCAATTTTCGTCCACAGGTCAACGATTTTGGCGCCGATGGTGCCGTGTATCCTACCCCCGTTCATTCTTATTTTATCAACGATGCGGGCTGCTACAACATGCAAGGGAATGTGGCCGAATGGACAACTACGGAAGTAACCTATCGCGTTGGGGAGTCGACCCAGGAGGGAGCAATCATCAAAGGCGGGGCATGGAATTTACCTGAGGCTGCGTGTACAATTGGCAGTAGGGGTATTATTTATTACAGCGTAGCTGGGGAAGAGCCAGCCACATCCTATGTGGGTTTCCGCATGGTAGCGGTGCCGATGAAAAAATTTAGACCCTTGATTACGCCGGAGTTTTAGAATCGGCCGTAGCAAGAATTCGCAAGCGGTATTCCCGGGAGTTTTCTTGGTGGTCGATGTTTACCCATAGTACTTTGGCTTTGTAGTTTTCGGCCAAATCGCGCAGAAAAAATTCGCCAATTTCAGGCCATTCTACCAAGTGTTTGCTGGGATATTCATGCAAAATCTCCTCGATGCCGGCATCGAACAATTCACCCGCTTCCTTCACTCTGTACCAATCGTGATGATACAATTTCCCCTCAAACTGGGGTATCACATATTCGTTAACCAAAGCAAAGGTGGGAGAGCTCACGTCTTCGTTGCATCCCCAAGCGACACAAATGGCTTTGCTAAGGGTGGTTTTACCGGCCCCCAAATTGCCTTCAAGCGCAATGATTTCCGGACCGCCATCGCCAAAGGGATAATCGCTCACCCAGGCACTGAGGTCCTTACCCATGATGGCGTCCACTACTTTGTGTAGGTCCGTTTCAGGAATGTTGATGTAGGCCGTGGTCTTGAAGGGTGTCATCGAAGCAGTTTTTGTAAGAAAAAGCAGAATATCAGGCATCGCTCAGAATGCCCGACAACCGAGTCACAAAATTACGCTTTGGGACAGAGAATGGCGATCGGACAGCACATTTCTTCCAAACTAATACCCCCGTGTTGGAATGTGTTTTTGTAATAATTCACGTAATAGTTGTAGTTGTTGGGGTAGGCGAAGAAATCGTTCTCGGCGGCAAACACAAAGCTGGAGGTCAGATGTTGTAGGGGGAGGAATACATCGTGCGGTTTTTTCACTTCAAACACCTCTTTGGGGTTGTAGGTGATGTTTTTGCCTTGCTTATAGCGCAGGTTGGTGTTTACGTTTTTATCTCCCACAATTTTGATGGGGTCCTTCACACGGATGCTGCCATGGTCTGTGGTTACAATCACTTTGCAGGGTTTATCGGCCAGCCATTGAAGGGCTTCCCACAGTGGAGAGTGTTTAAACCAAGTGGCCATCACGTTGCGATAAGCGGCTTCGTCTTCGGCCAATTCTCTTACAATATGGATATCGGTGCGGGCATGAGAAAAAGAATCCACGAAGTTGTAAACCACCACGTTGAGTTTGTTTTTCATCATGTTCGGTACTTGGTCGACCAGATTTTTACCCCCTTCCAAGTTGGTGATTTTGGTGTAGCTGAATTTGATATCGCGACGCAGGCGTTGCAGCAGATCCTCTAGGAAGTCCTTTTCATAGAGGTTCTTGCCACCTTCATCCTCATCATTGCTCCATTTGTTGGGGAATCGCTTTTCGATGTCTAGCGGCAATAAACCACTGAAAATGCTGTTTCTACAATATTGTGTGGTGGTGGGAAGGATACTCAAGTAAAGATCGTCATTTTCTACGCGGTAGCGTTCTTGCATCACTTCGGAAATCGCGCGCCACTGATCAAAACGAAGATTATCCATCAAAATCACAAACACGGGTAGATCACCATCGAGATGGGGGTTCACCGCTCTTCGGAACAGGTTGTGACTCATGATGGGTCCTTCATCGCCGGTTTGTTTCAACATACTGCCATAGTTGTCCTTGATGAATTTGGCGAAGTTGCGGTTGGCATCGGATTTTTGGGTTTCCAAAATCTCTTTCATGCTGTCTTCTCCCGCGCTGTCTAATTCGATTTCCCAGTAAACCAATTTTTTGTATACCTCTTTCCACTCGTTAAAATTGAGTTTGTCGCTCACTGTCATGCCAATTTGCATGAATTCTTTGCGATAGCCGAGGGAGGTTTGCTCGCTCACGAGTCTGCGTTCGTCGAGGTTTTTCTTCAGGGCCAGCAGGATTTGGTTGGGGTGTACGGGTTTGATGAGGTAGTCGGCGATTTTTGCCCCGATGGCCTCTTCCATGATGTGCTCTTCCTCGTTTTTGGTGATCATAATGATGGGGAGGTTGGGCTTGATTTGCTTGATTTGCGCCAAGGCCTCCAGACCATTGATGCCGGGCATGTTTTCATCCAAAAATACCAGGTCAAAATCTTGAGATTTGACGGACTCAACGGCATCTCTTCCACTGCTTACGGTTTGCATGTCGTAGCCCTTGCCTTCCAGAAAAAGGATGTGGGGCTTGAGCAAGTCAATTTCGTCGTCGGCCCAGAGTATTTTTGGTTTATTCATGATCTTGGTATTACAACGCTTTCTTGCCAAAATTCGTGCCACAACGCTGGTTTTTTTGAACGAACTTTGGGGGGATTTCATCGTATGAGTTCGCATCACATCGTCAGAGACAACCAAGAGCCGGCTTTGATTATCGCCAATGGTGCGGAATGTAGCGATGTTTTGTTGCAGCAGTTGATGGAGTGGTCGCCCTACGTTTTGGTGCTAGATGGGGCCATACATCGTTTGCTTGAGCGGAAGTTGCGGTTTGATGCTTGGTTGGGCGATTTTGATTCTGGTGCGGGGTTGGATGAAGCGGCTTATTTGTCGATGGGTCCTGTAGAGCGGGTGTTTGCGGAGGATCAGGACAAGACAGATTTGCACAAGGGGATTGAGTTTTTGATTTCGAAAGGACATGCGGCGGCCAATATTTTGTGGGCAACAGGCAAAAGGGCGGATCACACTTTCAACAACATGGCTACGTTATGGCGTTACCACGATCAAATTACGTTGAGCATTTTGGACGATCATTCTCGGGTGTATCCGTTGGCGCGACAGTTCAAAAAGTGGTATCCTGCGGGGACGCAATTGAGTTTGATACCAGTGGGCACTGCGGCGGGTATTTACAGTCAGAATTTGGCCTATCCGCTTAGCAACCATCGATTGGAGTTGCCATTTAGCACAGGCAGTTCCAATGCGGTGTTGGAGGATGGCTTTGTGGAAATTACCTATGAGGATGGCCATCTTTTGATGATGGAGTGTTTTGATTGAGGTGCTATCTTTGTTTACTATGAAAGTGATTTCCTACAACGTGAATGGCATTCGCAGCGCGATGAGCAAAGGATTGGTTGAGTATTTGGCTGAGCAAAATGCGGATGTAGTTTGTTTTCAGGAGTTGAAAGCGTTGCCAGAGCAGATTGATGCAGAGCCGCTGAAGGCTTTGGGTTATCAGTGTTATTGGTTTTCGGCGGAAAAGAAGGGATACAGTGGGGTAGGGATTTTGACCAAAGCGACACCCACTCATGTGGAGTATGGTTGTGGTCATGCGATGTATGATTTTGAAGGGCGTGTGATTCGATGCGATTTTCCTTGGGGATCGGTGATCAGTGCCTATTTTCCGAGCGGCACATCTGGCGATGCTAGACAAGATGTGAAGATGGATTTTTTATCCTATTTCATGGAGTATGCTCAGGGCTTGCGCGCCTCTGTGGGCGAGTTGCTTGTTTGTGGGGATTACAATATTTGTCATCGTGCCATCGACATCCACGATCCGGTGGGAAATAAAAACAGCACGGGATTTTTGCCTGAAGAGCGTGCGTGGATGGATCAGTGGTTTGAGTCTGGATTTACAGATACTTTGCGCACATTAAAACCTGAGCCACATCAATATACTTGGTGGAGTTTTCGGGCCAATGCCCGTGCCAATAACAAAGGCTGGCGGATTGATTATGTGAGTGCAACGCCCCAGTTGGCAGGAAAGTTATCGGATGCGGGCATTGATGATTTCGCCAAACACTCCGATCACTGTCCTACCTGGGCTGCGTTTACGATTTAATTATTTGCTAATTTCTTTAATCGTGCCCTGTGGGGTAATGATCAGCAAATCCGTTTGTTTGATGGTTTCAGTTTTTGTCTGAACCGGCACGTGAATTTTGTATCGCACATCCACATTGTAAACAAACTGTATGGTGGGCGCCAACGGCGCTGGGTTGATGACCGCATCAAATCCATCGGATGATACCTGATTGTAAAACATCGTGGTTCGCTGCGTGCTTGTCTGCTGGGTCATGCCGGATTTTGAAGCATCCGCCACCTCATCGGCCTCCAAAGTGCTTACCGCCAACGGCGAGTAGCTCCGGTATTCATCGATCGGAAAATACTGATGGCGCTGCTCTTGTACCATCCGGAAATTTGTATCCAAACTGATGCCCATCTGCTTGTAAGTCTTCAACTTTTGATTCAATACCTGCACCGCTTTGTTCTTCAAAATTTGGTTTGCCGTTTCGGTAGAATCGTAGAAATATTCCACCTTGATCAAATCATAAATCTCACATTGTGCGGCCAGCGTGAACAACGCATCCAACTGGGCTGCATTTTTGTATCGCACATGCAAATTCTTCTGCATCTCAAACCCCTTGGGTACCTGGGTGTAGTTCTTGCCAAACGTCTTCTTCTCCTTCTCAAAAATCGGTACCAAAGCAATCATATCGGTGTAAAAATCTTCCTTTTTCAGTCCGATCGATGCACATTGACTCACCAACTTCGACACCCGCTTGCTCATCAAACTGTCGATGTCTTGCACCTTCTTACCGGCTTGGTTTAAGTGAAAAATCGCCATGTAGCTCGTGGGGGCCGCGTTGTACAATACATGAACCCTCACCAAAAAGTCGCTGCCATCGTAGTAGCTCGACAAATTATTTTGGACTTGATTGATCAGCAAATTGCCTTGGGAAGCCGCGGCATCCCCGAAATTCCACTGGGCCTGGTTGGTAGCCATCCGCTTTTTGCCCATGGCTGCACTTCGCACCGCGACCGCCTCATTATCCATATAATCATCTGAGCGATACGCCGCCGCGGGGGCCGCCTTTTCCTCCATTTTGTAGTAACCGTTGTTCTTAAATCGGTTGTTTTCGTTGTAGGTGTCGTTGCCAGTGGCTTGTGCGTTGGCAAATGGAATCATGGACATCGCCATCAGTCCAAAAAAGAAAGAAGTTGTGTGGTTTTTCATAAGATTTTTGGGCGCTTAATACGTTATGGCGCCGAAAGGTAAACGCTCAAGGGTACTGCAGCGTGCCGAAATCCCCTGAAATGGTCAGTTTGTTCGATGAACTTTCTTCCACCCTCCCTACGATTTGCGCATCGATGTTGAACGATTTGGCGATTTCAATCATTTGTTGGGCCGCAGTTTCATCGGTATAAATTTCTAGGCGATGGCCCATGTTAAATACCTGAAACATTTCTTTCCAGTCGGTGCCGCTTTCGTCCTTGATGAGTTGGAACAACGGTGGAATGGGGAGTAAGTTGTCTTTGATGACATGCACGTTTTGGGTGAAGTGCAACACTTTGGTTTGTCCACCACCACTGCAGTGCACCATGCCTTTGATGGCGGGTTTACAGGCATCGAAAATGGCTTTGACCAAGGGTGCATAGGTTCGTGTGGCCGATAGTACCAATTTTCCGGCATCGATGGGAGATCCGGATACAGCATCAGTCAATCGTTTGCTGCCGCAATACACCACATCGCTCGGTAAATTGTGGTCGTAACTTTCTGGATATTGCTCACGGTAATGGCTCGAAAATACATCGTGGCGCGCGCTGGTAAGTCCGTTGGAGCCCATGCCGCCATTGTATTGCGACTCATAAGTGGCTTGTCCGTAACTCGCAAAACCTACGATCACCTGTCCGCCCGCAATGTTGGCATTGTCGATAATTTCACTGCGCTTGGCCTTGGCGATGAGCGTAGAGTCCACAATCACCGTGCGTACCAAGTCGCCCACATCGGCGGTTTCGCCACCGGTGGTATGGATTTCTATGCCGTGCTCACGCATGTTTGCGCAAAATTCTTCTGTGCCTTCGATCAGGGCTTTGATAACCTCACCGGGGACGAGATTTTTATTTCTTCCAATGGTGGAAGAGAGCATGAAAGGACCGGTAACGCCTGCGCAAAGCAAGTCGTCGGTATTCATCACGATGGCGTCTTGGGCGATGCCTTCCCAAACCGAAAGGTCGCCAGTTTCACGCCAATAGAGGTAGGCAAGGCTGCTTTTGGTGCCTGCCCCATCGGCGTGCATGATATAACAATCATCTGGGTTGTTGCTCAACACATCGGGAACCACTTTGCAAAACGCCTTAGGGAACAATCCTTTGCTCACTTGGCTGATGGCATTGTGAACGTCTTCTTTTTGTGAGGATACCCCGCGCTGGGCATACTTGTTAACCATAATGCAAAGGTACACCGAAAAAACAGGGATAAAAAAGTGCTAGGTTTGTAGTAGAAATGGAAAACAGCAGACCTTTGATTTTGATCAGCAACGACGATGGCATTACCGCCCCTGGAATTGCCGCTTTGATTGATGTTGCCAAGCAGTTGGGCGATGTGATTGTGGTGGCGCCAGACAAGCCGCAAAGTGCGATGGGACATGCGATCACGATCAACCATCCCATTAGAATTACCGAAGTAGACATACACGCCGATGTGAAGGCTTACCAATGCACTGGCACCCCCGTAGATTGTGTGAAAATTGCCATAGATAAACTGTTGGTGCGCAAACCTGATTTGATGGTTTCTGGGGTCAATCACGGGAGTAATTCCAGCATCAATGTGATTTATTCTGGTACCATGAGTGCCGCAGTGGAAGCGTCGATTGATGGGATGAAGGCCATCGGATTTTCGCTTTGCGATTACAGTTGGAACGCCAATTTTGAGGTGGTAAAACCCTATAT
>JBANFU010000249.1:0-15266 GCA_037975865.1 Bacteroidota bacterium | reverse complement strand
CAGGCTTTTCAAACTGATACACTTTTTGGGTCAACTTCGCTACGCAACCATTCAAGTCGGCGCTCAAGGTTACGTTGTAGGTACCCGCTTTGCTGTATTTGTATTTGGCATCAGTGGTTGTAGCGGTTGCGCCGTTACCGAATTCCCAGGCCATTTTCGCAGAGATTGGTGTAGTTTTGTTGGTGAACACCAAGTCTTGTCCCATACAAGCGTTGGCTTTGTCGAAGTCAACGGTAGGAATCGCATTGACTTCTACGTCATAGGTTTTGGTGAATACAAATCCATAAGGCAACGTTTTGCCGGTCAAAGTGACTTTATATTTCCCTGCACTTGGGAATTCGAAGACGGGTTCGGGTGCGTTAGAGGTGTCCGCAGCACTTGAAGTACC
Organism: Bacteroidota bacterium; assembly: GCA_037975865.1. Classification (GTDB taxonomy): domain Bacteria; phylum Bacteroidota; class Bacteroidia; order NS11-12g; family UBA955; genus UBA955. The sequence goes on along the minus strand of JBANFU010000249.1, from coordinate 14,878 downwards.
GAAGTTCCAGAAGAATTCCATGGCTCCTGATCTCACAGTAGACGTGTTGGTGAACAACACTTCATCCCCATTACAAATCTTTGAAGGGAATGTGAAGTCGGGGTTGATGGAAGGATAAATCAATACGCGACGGCGGATGAATGTATCACAACCATTGTTATTGTCGGTTACTTTCAATACTACAGAAATCAAACTGTCTTCCAATGAGGCATCCGCTGTTTTGAATTGTACTTCCAAATTGGTAGATCCACTTGGAGGTGTCAATGTGGCTCCTGAAACGGCGCGACCTGAAGCGGTGTAGGCTTGAACTGTGGCATACCAATCATTGGAAGAGGCGGTGCCATAAGTGCTGTTGCTGTAGATGCGGGGCGCACGTACGTCATAGATTACAGGTTGGTTGATTACCGTAATATCGTTGGGTTTTCCACGCTGGTAAATTGCGGTATTGGGGGTAGTTGTCTTGGTAGAGAATTCATAGAAACCACCACCTGGAGCGGGTTTTACCAACGTGTTGAATATGAATGAATCATTTTTGGTATTATCGTCTGGAATATCCAAATAGATTTTAACAGAAGTCTGTCCGGCTATTGCCAAAACCACCGGTGTTTTAAATTTGTACACCAAGCTATCACCTGGCAGTATTCGCTGTGTTACCAATTCGCGGGTGGCTTTTCCGTTAATGCTGTAGGCTACAAAAAAGTTGTAAATGGTATCAACGAAGGTGTTCTTGATGGTAATGTCAGCATTCGCCTCGTGGCCTGCGCAAACAGAGCTTGCCAAAGTGAATGAAGTTTTTGTTGCCGCGATATCCATATAATTTTCAAAGGCGCCACGATCGCTTCTTCCCAGATTTCTGTTCTTTTTGCCCAAATCTTGGGTAATGGTAGCGTTGGTTGGTTTGTTGTTCTGAGTCTCAAAGGCGTTAGAACGCATATCCAACTTGGCAAAATCTACCCACTGTGGATTGGTGTAGTTGTCTTCAGATCCTACTTTAGCATCTCCTTTGTATCCGCTATAACTGTTGTAGTTTGATGTACCCACACGCCACAGTTGTGTTGCGCCAGGGGCGTTAACCAACCAAGAGTTGAAATTTATGGATTGGATGTTGTTAGCAGAGTTTGAGTTCAAGTAACCAGGATAGATATAGTAATTAGACGTAGCGTCAAGTATGTTGCCTTCGAAGGTGAATCGCGAGTTCATTTCTTGGAACAAGTATCCATAGCAGAAGTGGAACTGATAGCTCGAGTGTCTGGTGTGAACGGTGTTTTCACGCACATCGGCGGTCCAACCAGAATTGAAGTTGTAAGTGTAGATGTTGTAGTTTGAGAAATAACCGTAGTTGTTGGCAATCAAGTTGTTATTGAACCACAAATTGTTGGGGTAGTAAATCAACCAACCATACCACAAGCCGGTGGTGCTTCCGCCGCGGTTGTTGGTGAATGTGTTGCGTGAAACCCGCATAGATCCCATGTAATAGAGGTAAGTGGTGTAGAAGTTTCCAGAAGAGGAGTTACTGTCAACACGGTTGTCTTCCCATACATTAACGCTGCGAACGGAGTTGTAGTTATACCAGTTGTAAAACAAATAGGTGGTTCCTCCAGACCCCATGCTGTTGAAGCTATTATTGGTGATTCGGTTGTTGATGACGTTGTTGTCGTAGCAATAGTACATCCAGTGCACGTAGTTTGCAGAGGTTGTGTACGATTGGTTTTTGTCTACGATGTTGTTTTGGAAGTTGATTGCATAAGCATAGTACAAGTATGCGTGGAAGAACTGAGAATAAGCCATCACATTACGAGTGGTATTCCCATCAAATGTGTATGGATTGGTGGCCGTTCCATAATTGTACCAACCAAACAAGGTATAATAGGTGTTGATGTAGTTGGAAGTTGAACTCACAGACGCTCCGGCGTATGGCATGTCGTGGAAATTGTTGCCTTTGTAAGAGGTGGAGCGGTTGGTGCTGTACGTGTAATAGTTCCAAATGCCGTACAATGTGGTATTACATGGACTGCTGCTGCTGGCCGCCAAACGACTGATATCGTTGTTGATGAACTGTTCACCATTCGTGTAGCGGTTGTAAATCGCGGCCCAGAAGAAGTTTCTGATGGTGTTTCCTTCGAAGGTGTTGTTGTTGGCCGTACTGGTGTAGAATGATGTACTCTGTTGATCCAAAATTCCGTAAGTAGGACCAGGCGCGCTGCTGTTGGTGGTTCTCATCATACAGTTTCTGATGGTGTTGAACGAACCGTTTTGCCCAGTTGTGGTGGTGGTCAAACTGGTGGCAGACGACGCAAACGCAATGTAAGCACCCCCAGCCGTTGATGAAGAGGTTTGCGCGGTAAACTCAATGGTCAAACCATTCAATGTGTTGTAATCCGAGGCATTGCTGAATCGGATACCTGTTTGGGCAGTACCTGTTCCGGTTTTTTGAATCGTTAAATTGCTTAAAGAAACATAATCAGCCCCATTGAAATTGATGGCTTCGTTGGCAGATGACGATAACAGACGCTTGCCGTTACCATCAATTGTGATGGTGTTGGTAGACGAAGCGCCTGAGATGGCGTTGAACGTCACCACGCTGGCAGTGGTTTCGTCGGTCATTACTGTCACGCGAACCGCGCCATTGACTCCGCTGGTTCCAATGGCTGAGGCGAAGGCCGACCATGTAGCATAGTTGCTACCGCTTGTGGCTGATGCCGAGTTAATGGTGTAGCTACCACTCAATTGGGCTTGAGCGAAGCCTGCCATGCAACTCAACAGCGACAACAAACCGAGTTTGAGACTCCGGCCGTTGCGTAAAATTGGTTTGTAGTGTTTTATCATATGTGTTAGTATTGGTTCTTTTGTTCGCGGTGCGTGAACCGCATTTCAACAAAAGTATCCTACCAACATATGTCGGAATAGTGTCATTGAAAAAGACCATTTGGTTATGGAAATTCTACATAACGCTAAATAAAACGCTCATTTTGGTTAGTCGACGCCAAAATTCGGTCGTTACCGGATCCGGTATCCGATTCATCCCAATTCGGGAATCTGAAGGATGCTTGATTAGTCGACCAGTCTACACGTGTCCAGGGCAATCTCTATCGCCTGATCAATGCTGCCGACGGGGGCCATACAAACCCGGTTACTGCAAATGACAATGTGTCGTTCCGAGTCCGTTTTCACGTATTCTACCACAGCCCAAGAGGGGAGTTGCTTCATCAATGTCCATACCTCCTTGTTTTGCCATCCCTCGCGTTGATTTTCATAGAAGGTAACATGAATCCCATCCAATGTTTGAGATTGGGAGAGCCTACACCAATGAAAATACCATCCCGGACTTTGTTTCATCGAATTAGAAACCTGCAGCGCAAGGGTTGTAGCCAAGACGGCATATTCGTTGTTTTGATATTGTGATAACTGATGGGCGCACAAAGCAATGACCGCATTTGGGGAAGGTGTTACATCGTCGTTCAGGTCGCTTTTCCGATAAATCAGCGGTTCACCGTCATGGGGCGTAAAACAAAGTTGTTGTGACGTTTCATCATAAAACTGGTTAATGGCTGTTTTTAGCAGGGTTTCTGCGCGCATCAAATGCTCTCGGTTGCGGCTTGTACGATACAAAGCGATGAAGGCTTGGCAGAGATAGGCGTAATCTTCGAGGAATCCCGTGATATGGGTTTGTCCTTTTCGATGAATGCGTTTTAGGTTATTGCCATCCCAGAATGTATCCCACGCCCAATCGGCCGCGGCCGCGGCCGATTGGGCGTAAATTTCGCTTTGCAAATAAAAGCCGGCATCGGCCAGGGCTTTTATTTGCAAAGCGTTCCAACTACATATCGCCTTGTCGTCGAACCCCGGTCGAACCCGCGTGTCTTGATACTTCCGCAACGTGGATTTGATGCCGGCCAATCGAGATAAATACACGTCCGCCGATAATCCCGTCTCCTGTATCACCTGCAACGGAGCCAATGGCTGATGCAAAATGTTATACCCGTGCTCCCAATTGCCCTCCTCCTTTAATCCAAATTGAATCCGCGCCAATGCCAAATCCTCCTCCGATAACAAACTCAACAACTCCTGTTCCGTAAAGACGTAGAATTTTCCTTCCATCCCTTCACTGTCGGCATCCAACGCGCTGCCAAAACCGGGAATGCCGTTTCCCAGCCCCAATTCCCGCTCACAGAATCCTACACATTCCTCTACAATTTGCTTATACAACGGCGCATCAGACCAAGCATAAGCCCGGGCATACAATGATATCAATTGCGCATTGTCGTACAGCATCTTTTCAAAATGCGGAGCAAACCATCGCGCGTCTGTACTATACCTACAGAATCCCCCGCGCAAAACGTCGTAGATTCCGCCGTGACACATTTTCAGAAGGCTCAGGTGTAAATAGTCTTTGGCCGACTCCGATTCTGTCAGTAAACGGTGGTCCAAAATGAATTCATACTGTCCCGGCAACGGAAATTTCGGCGCGCGATTGGGCCCGCCTTCCTGCCAATCCAACGTCTCCGCCAAGGTTTTGAATAAAGCCACCACATCGCTTCGCTGCAATTGATCGCCCTGTTCCCATTGGTTGATTTGTTGGATCTTGTCTTGAATCCGTTGGGCGTAATCCACCGCTTTTTCGGGCTCTATTTTGTAAACATCGGCCAGTTGCAAAAGGATCTGCTGCCATTGCGCTTTGGGGAAATACGTTCCCGCATAGATGGGCTGCTTGTTTGGTAAGCAAATGACATTCAGTGGCCATCCGCCTCGGCCGGTCATGATCTGACAGGCATCCATGTAGATCATGTCGATATCCGGCCTTTCCTCGCGATCTACCTTGATGCTCACCAAATGCAAATTCATGATCTCTGCGGTTTCGAAATCCTCGAAACTCTCGTGCTCCATCACATGGCACCAGTGGCAAGTGCTGTATCCAATGCTCACTAGCACCAATTTGTTTTCCGCTTTGGCTTGGTCCCATGCCGCCTCGCCCCACTGCTGCCAATCTACCGGATTGTAGGCGTGCTGCAACAAGTAAGGACTGTTGGCCTCAATCAATCGATTGGGCTCTTGGTGCGGGTTGTTGGGGTTTTGGTGGGTAGGGTGCGACATTTTTTCTCGGGTTGCTGTACTTTTGCTAAACCATGGTCAAGCAGCACAAAGGTCGTATCGGATTTTGGTTTATCCTCGCCTTTTTCTGTGCGATAGGATTTCCTTTGTCGGCCCGTTCATCGACGAATCTCACCGATACCACCCGCGCCGATACAGGGCAGATGCTCATTGATTCGGCTTCTCATGCCCAAAGCAACTATACGCCTGCATTTTATTTTCGCAGCAAAGAACAAGCCCTTGATACCCTCATCGCTTGGTTGTTGATGAAAAAACCTACCATGTCTGTTGGTTATTTAACCAAGACAGAATTTATCAAGCAATGGCGATCGCACGACACGGCCACACTGAAACAAATTGTGGAAGGCGCCTGGCTTACGTATCAGTTTAAATTCAAGAAATCGCTGCTCAAAACCCAGCTCAAAATGAAACAGAGCAAAGTCAATTTCAAAATGGTAGAGGTGGTTGAACGACCGCGTATCACAGTGAGTGCTGCGGGCGACGGAATCACCAAGTACGATTACACCGTGAAATACAAAAAGCTAAAATACGTGCTCAGCTTTCAGTTGTGGTGGATAGATGGAATGGGATTTTGGGTCAACGAAGTTACTTGGAGCATGGGGGTTTAATTGAAATCCCACCGCGATACATTGACCGATTTTTCAAGGGCAATTTCGTTTACATCGGCCAAGTTGGGGAAGAAATCGTAACCTGTGACTTTTTCCACGGCATCCACGCTCATGGCAAAAGAGGTGAGGGGGAGTGTGGTGCTCGCATTTTGAAAAATAAAACCGATGGCACGGGCGGGTTGGGCGGTGTCTAGAATCACTTTGAAAAATCGCTTGGGTACCGTGATGCGGTTGTAATACCCGATGAATTGTTCCAGTGGTTCGTTGAGTACGGGGCCCGTTGCTATGAATAGTGGTCGGTTTACAGGGGCCCAGTCGCGGATTTTTTCTTCCAGCTGTTTCCAAATGCCACGATTCAGTCCCGGACGTTGAGGCGATATGTTGCTTGTGTAAAAGGATTCTTTCATCGCCTGCTCAGAATATTTCATGTCGGCGGCGGGCGCGAGATGTCCGCGATCAAAACCAGATTTGGTATAATCTTCGGTTCTGGCCGTATGGGGGGAAATGATGGGGTCTATGATGAAGCGACTCTCGCGCTCCGCCAACCCCACGGTATGGGCCTGCGTGAGTTCATAAGCCACCCAGTTGGCTTGCATGTGTTTGTGATTGTATGAAACGGCATACGCCCTGTGTTTGGTGACCTTTTCGCCAGGCAGCAAGGTTGGCCAAGCCCAGTTGGTTAATGTGTTGTTGCTGCGAAATGCAGGCAAAATTGCCACGAAAATAACGGCAATGACTATTCGAATTTTCCAATTGAAAGGAGACAACAAAGGCCTTAATATGATGATTGATTTTTTCCTAGTTTGCAGCTGTCGGAGGAATAAAAAGGGCGTCATGCCCTACTAAGATAAAATATTCCTGACGATTCTTGGTCCTTCGTAAATAAATCCAGTATATACCTGTACCAAACTTGCGCCCAGGGCAATTTTGCCTTCGTATTGATCTTTGGTGAAAACACCACCGACGCCAATGAGTGGGAAGTCCATGCCCAATTCTACAGCCAAAAAGCCAAGTATGGTATTGGATGACTCGTACAACGGTAATCCACTCAACCCACCCGCACCACATGCGTCAATTGTGGATTTTGGTGAGGTTAATTGACTTCGGTCGATGGTTGTATTTGTTGCAATTACACCATCTACATTTGCCCGTTTAATTGTTTGAATTAGGGAATGAATTTGAGACTGTTGAAAATCCGGTGCTATTTTGAGGAAAATGGGTTTCGATTGTGCTTTTTCTGAACGCAGCGCTTGCAATTGTTGGAACAGGTCACAAATGAATTCGTCTTCTTGAAGGTCTCTTAATCCCGGTGTATTCGGGGAAGAGATATTGACCGTGATATAGTCTACATAGTCATAAATGGCTGAAAAAGCAGTGATATAATCATTGGCGGCCAATTTGTTTGGCGTGATTTTGTTTTTGCCGATGTTACCGCCAACGATAAGGCCTTCTGGACGATGTTTTAATCGTTCAACTACTGCTTCGATTCCATCGTTATTGAATCCCATCCGGTTTATCAATGCATTGTCTTTGGGTAGTCGAAACAATCGGGGTGCCAAATTTCCTGATTGAGGTAGAGGAGTGACGGTTCCAATTTCCACATGGCCAAATCCCAAGTCTTTTAGCAAGTGTAACCATTTTGCATTTTTGTCAAATCCAGCCGCCAATCCCACCGGATTTGGGAAGGTTAACCCGGCGACTTCGATCGGCTGTAAAGGACCACTGGGCTGGAAACTCTTTTTTAGCCAGTGGCCAATTAGAGGGATACGAAAGATAATTTGCAGGCTTTTTAAAGCGAATTCATGAGCTACTTCTGGTGGAAGTAAAAAAAGCAGTGTCTTAAGTAATTTGTACATCTGTTGATCCTAATGGATAATCAGGAAAGGTTAATGTTTGAAATGACGCACTCCAGTGGTAAGCATGGCAATGCCATTGGCGTTGCAATAGTCAATCGAAAGCTGGTCTTTGATGCTGCCACCGGGTTGCACAACGGCGTTGATTCCCGATTTGTCGGCAATTTCTACGCAGTCTGGGAACGGGAAGAAAGCATCACTGGCCATCACAGCGCCTTGCAAGTCGAAGCCGAAGCGATTGGCCTTTTCAATGGCTTGCTGTAGGGCGTCTACGCGACTTGTTTGTCCGGTTCCGCTGGCCAAGAGTTGTTGGTTTTTTACCAAAACGATGGTGTTGCTCTTGGTTTGTTTTACCAATTTCAACGCGAATTCTAGGTCGTGCATTTGCGCCACGGTGGGCAAGGTCTCTGTTACAGGTTTCATGTCTGACTGCGTCTCTGTAACCGCATCGCGATCTTGAATCAAATGACCATTCAAGGCGGTTCTTACCATTTTGGGATTCAGTGCGATATCGCCAGTGGTTTCCAAAACGATGCGATTGGTTTTGCCTTTTAACAATTCCAAGGCGTCTGCATCATAGGCGGGTGCAATGAGAACTTCGAAAAACAATTGATTGATTTCCGTTGCCGTAGCCAAATCTACTTTGGCGTTTGTGGCCAAAATGCCACCAAAAGCACTGACGGGATCACAAGCCAAGGCGGTTGTCCATGCCTCCAAAACGGTGCTGCGGGTGGCTACGCCGCAAGCGTTGTTGTGCTTGATGATGACGAAAGTAGCCCCTGCTTGTTTGTCGAATTCATTCATTAAGCAAACTGCGCTGTCTACATCCAATAAGTTGTTATAAGACAATTCTTTGCCTTGGTGCTTGGTGAATAAAGCTTCCAAATTGCCTGAAAATTGCCCTTGTTGATGCGGGTTTTCGCCGTAGCGAAGGGTATATGTTTTGTTGCCTGCAAACCAGTCTGCAATCAGTCCGTCGTATTCGGCGGTTACGGCAAAGGCTTTGCCCGCAAACGACTTGCGTTGTGCCAATGTCAAGCTGCCATTGCCGCTTTTAAAGGCTTCAAGGAAAGCGCTATATTCGTTTTTGTGGGCGATGATGGTTGTGTGGGCATGGTTTTTTGCACCGGCACGAATCAAAGAAACGCCACCAATGTCAATCTTTTCGATGATGTCCTGTTCAGAACCACCGGCAGCCACGGTTTCAGCAAAGGGGTATAGGTCTACCATAACCAAGTCGAACAATGGGATTTCATACTGGGCAATCTCTTGCATGTCCTGGTCGAGCTCTCTGCGGGCCAAAATGCCCCCAAATACTTTGGGGTGAAGTGTTTTAACTCGTCCGCCTAAAATAGAAGGGTATCCGGTGATGTCTTCAACGGCCACACAGGGAATCCCCATGTCTTCAATGAATTTGCGGGTTCCGCCAGTAGAGTAGAGGGTGACGTTTTTCTCGTGGAGCGCTTGAACGATTTGGTCTAATCCGTCTTTATAGAAAACGGAAATCAATGCTGATTGAATGGGTGAATTCACGCCACAAAATTAGGGCATACACACACAATAATTATCGCTCCATCCTTGAGTTTATCCCAACTTTACGGTAAGTTTTTCACAAATGAAATGGGAGGGGTGCTACCCTCCAACTCAAATGTTGGATTTGGGGCCTATGGTTTTGCTTCCTTTGGCGTGTTTTGGGGTGTAAGGACAATGCCTACAACCATTTCCGCAGCAAAAGCCTCGCTTGATGTGGTAATCCCGGGTAAACACCAAGAACCCGTTTTCAACGTAGTAATCCGGATGGGTCGGTTGGTTTGTTCCGTGATCAATCTTTGCCATGGCAGGCTTTGAACTTTTTGCCGCTGCCACAAGGACAAGGATCGTTTCTGCCAATCTTCATATCGTTGATGATGGGATTCTGGGTAGGTCTCGGCGCGGGAGCGCTGACTTCGGCGGGCATCTCTCCACCACCCATTACGTCCATTTCAGGTCGACTGGTTTGGATTTTGGGATCTTGTCGTTTCAAGGCCGGCCGTGCCTCAGATACTTCATTCTCGGCGTGAATGCGCGACCTAAACAACATACCCAGTACTTGGGTGTTGATGCGTTGCAGCATTTTGCCAAACAACTCGAAGCTCTCAATTTTATAAATCAACAAAGGATCTTTCTGTTCGTACTGGGCATTGTGAGAACTCTGTTTCAATTCATCCAATTCGCGCAAATGCTCTTTCCATTCGTCGTCCAGAATCGATAATGTGGCACTCTTTTCCAATTCGTGAATCATGGTGCGACAATCCGTATCCAAGGCCTTTTGCATGTTTACAGTCAATTGGTATTGGTGGGTACCATCGGTCATTGGGACCACAACATTTTCAATGCGATCTCCTTGTTCTGCGCGAATGCTTTTGAATACGGGCAACGCCTGGGTGCGCATGGCATCTGTTTTCTGCGCGTAGCGCTGAGTCAGGTTGTCGAACAGCTGATCGGCCAATTCTTCTGCCGATTTGGCGTTGTTAAACGTGTCTTCATCGAAAGGCAAATCCATGGCCAAAGTGCGGATGACTTCCAGCTCCAAATCCATGTAGTGACCTCCATTTTTGTATTGTTCTACCGTTTCCTGACACCAGTTGTACAACATGTTTCTCAGGTCGATGCTCAATCGCTCACCAAACAACGCATTGCTTCGCATGCGGTAGATGTTGGTTCGCTGTTTGTTCATGACATCGTCGTACTCCAGCAAACGCTTCCGTACGCCGAAATTGTTTTGCTCCATCCGCTTTTGGTTCCGCTCAATGGTCTGCGTCATCATGCTGTTTTCAATCACATCATCCTCGCCATAACCAAATCGGTCCATCAACTTACTCACGCGCTCAGAACCAAAAATGCGCATCAAATCATCCTCCAAACTCACGTAGAATCGAGAAGTTCCGGGATCGCCCTGACGGCCAGCACGACCTCTTAACTGCCTGTCAACCCGACGGCTATCATGTCGCTCCGTACCAATGATCGCCAAACCACCCAATGATTTCACTTCTTCGTCTATCTTGATGTCGGTACCTCGACCTGCCATGTTGGTGGCGATGGTAACGGCCCCTTTCAAACCCGCTTCCGCCACAATGCCTGCCTCGTTTTGGTGTTGCTTCGCATTCAGCACGTTGTGCTTGATGCCACGCAACTTCAACATACGACTCAACAACTCACTTACTTCCACAGACGTAGTACCTACCAATACAGGTCGGCCCGCCGTGCTCAACTGCACCACCTCTTCAATCACAGCATTGTATTTCGCACGCTTCGATTTGTACACCAAATCTTCCTGATCGATACGAGAAATTCCGCGGTTGGTAGGAATTACCATCACGCCCAGCTTGTAGATATCCCACAATTCCTGGGCTTCGGTTTCTGCTGTACCGGTCATACCCGACAGTTTGTGGTACATACGGAAGTAGTTCTGCAAGGTGATGGTGGCATAGGTCTGTGTTGCCGCCTCTACGCGCACGTTTTCTTTGGCTTCGATGGCTTGGTGTAAACCGTCTGAGTATCGACGGCCTTCCATGACACGTCCAGTTTGCTCATCCACGATTTTAACTTTTCCCTCGGCCAGAATGTATTCCACATCGCGCTCAAACAAGGTGTACGCTTTCAGCAACTGCTGTACAGAGTGGATGCGCTCGCTCTTCTCGGCAAATTCCTGCATCAACGCATCTTTCAATTTCAACTTTTCGGCTTCGCTGTGCTGACTGCGCTCAATTTCCGCCATTTCATTGCCCACATCGGGCAAAACGAAGAAATTGGGGTCTGATTCACCCTGTGTGATCAACTCCAGTCCTTTTTCTGTCAGTTCAACACTGTTGGTCTTCTCCTCAATGGTGAAATACAACGGTGAATCTGCCAGGGGCATTTCCTTTTGTTGGTCTTGTAAATAGTGGTTCTCCGTTTTGGTCAACACGCTGCGCATGCCGCTCTCACCCAAAAACTTGATCAAAGCCTTGTTTTTTGGCAATCCACGGAAAGCCCGCAACAACGCCAATCCCCCTTCACCTTCTTTGTAGCCCGTATTTCCGTTAGCAATCAACTTTTTCGCTTCTACCAAGGCGGTATTGGCATATCGCTTTTGCGCCTCTACCAATTTTTCAATGCGGGGCTTCAGCGCCTCAAACTGTTGGATATCGCCTTTGGGCGTTGGACCACTGATAATCAACGGTGTACGTGCGTCATCAATCAATACAGAATCCGCTTCATCGATCATCGCATAGTGATGCTTCCGTTGAACCTGCTCTTCTGGCGTGTGTGCCATATTGTCGCGCAAGTAGTCAAAGCCAAATTCGTTGTTGGTACCATAGGTAATGTCGGCCAAATACGCCAATCGTCGCTCTTCGCTGTTGGGACGGTGATATTCCAAACAATCTACCGTGAGACCCAAAAAGTTGAAAATGGGTGCGTTCCATTCACTGTCGCGACGTGCCAAATATTCGTTCACGGTAACCATGTGAACCCCGCGTTTTCCCAAGGCATTCAAGTAGGCGGGTAGGGTACTTACCAAAGTTTTTCCTTCCCCTGTGGCCATCTCAGAAATTTTTCCGCGATGCAAGGCGATACCCCCGATCAACTGCACGTCGTAATGGACCATGTTCCAACGGATTTTTCCGCCGGCCGCCATCCATTCGTTTTTGTAGGATACTTGGTCGTTGCTTACCGCAATGTGTGGGTGTTTCAACGCCAATAGGCGATCCAAATCCGTAGCCACAGCGACCACTTCCTCGTTTTCGGTAAAACGACGTGCGGTCTCCTTCACAACAGCAAACGCCTCTGGCAACAATTCATTCAAAATGTCTTCGAGTTCTTTGTCTCGCTTCTTTTCGATTTCATCCAAGGCATTGAACAAATCGTCTTTCAATTCGATGTCGGTTTCGGGCGCCTCCGCCAATTGTTTTTTGTAATCGGCAATTTCCGCATCGATTTCCGATAGGTGGGCATTGATGCGCTCGATGAATTCATCGGTTTTGCCACGCAGCGCGTCGTTGCTAAGTCCTTTGTATTCTTCGAAATGGGTGTTGATTTGCGCCACGATGGGCTCTATTTCTTTCAGCGCTTTTTCGGCAGAAGTGCCGCCGAGCAGCTTTGAGAACGATTTGATGATATTGCCAAACATGATAAGTGTGCGAAAATAAGGTTAATTTGGGTTTGCGAATATCTTGCCAAGGTGGAATTATGACGAAATGACCGACAAATAATGCACATTTTCAAAATGGACTGACAATTTTGTTGAAACTTAAAACCCTTTGAAGGGTGTTTTGTTTAACTTTAACATGAGAGTATTTTTATTGACTTTTGGATTGTTACTAACTTCATGGGCCTCTGCTCAAGTGATTATTCAAGGAAAGGTGGTTGATGTGGTGAGTCGCAAACCCTTGTCTGGTGCGAAAGTGCAGATCGACAAACAAGAATCTACCGCAATTACATCCCCTGAAGGCACATTTGCCATCAGCAATGTAGAGCCAGGATATCATACGGTTTCTGTGAGCCTCGAGGGTTATGAAACCGAATCCTCGGCGGAGATGCTTTTTACGTATGACAAATCGCCGTTCGTGAACTTAGAGTTGCAATCCTTGGCCAGTGGCGTGGGAGAGGTGACCATTCGTAAAAATAACATCCAAAAACGGGAGGCCGAAAGTCCTGTATCGGCACAAAAACTGAGCATTCGCGAAATAGAACGAAATCCCGGCGGGAACCGAGATATCTCCAAAATCATTCAAAGTTTGCCCGGCGTTATTAGCATTCCTGGCTTTCGGAACGACGTGGTTATCCGCGGCGGTGCGCCTTCCGAAAACAAATTTTACCTCGACGGCGTGGAAATTCCCATTATCAATCACTTTCAAACCCAAGGGAGTACTGGCGGACCTGTGGGCTTGCTCAACGTGAATTTTATCAAAGAGGTAAACTTCTACACCGGGGCGTTCCCCGTGAACTATGCCAACGGCTTGAGCAGCGTGCTCGATTTTCGTCAGATGGATGGCAACAGCAACAAAGCCAAATACCGCTTTACGTTGGGTAGCAGCGATGTGGGTTTTACGGCAGACGGTCCGATCGGTAAGAAAACGACGTATATTTTTTCGGCCCGACAAAGTTATTTGCAGGGATTGTTCTCGATTTTGGGCCTTCCATTTTTGCCCAATTTTATCGATTATCAAGCCAAGGTGAAAGTCAAGTTGAACGACAAAGACGATATCTCCTTTTTGATGGTGGGCGCGGTTGATTTTTTTCGATTGAATTTGAAAGTCAATGACAACATCACAGACAGTGTGCAATTGAAGAGCAACAAATACATTTTAGGGTATTTGCCCGTTTACAGACAGTGGAACTATACGTTTGGAACGGTGTACACGCATTACGGCACCCAGTCTAAAACCCAGTATTTTTTGAGCCGCAACATGCTCAATAACACCTCCTACAAGTATCGTAACAATGATGAAAGTTCGGAAGACAACCGCATTTTTACCTACAAGAGCATCGAGGAGGAAAACAAATTACGCATTGAGAATTCTCGTTCCATCAAGCGCTGGAAATTTCTGGCCGGCGCGGGCGTAGAATATGTTCAATTTGGCGTAGACAACAAAGCCAAAGTTTTGGTTCCTGGAGCACCGGGAACGCCTGGTACTGTGCGCAATATCGCTTTTGAAAGCCAATTGAACTTGGTGAAATACAGCGGTTTTGCCCGCGCCTATCGCAACGTAATGGGCAATGGTACCCTGAGCTTTGCAGGTCGTTTGGATGGCAATGGCTACAACACTGTGATGCGCAATCCGCTCAATCAACCCACACTTTCGGTAAGCGCAAGTCTTCCCACCGCTGTTGATGGGTTGTTTTTTAATGCCAACGTAGGACAGTTTACCCAATTGCCATCCTATACCATTTTAGGTTACAGAAATGCCACGGGGGTGCTGGATAACCAAGATCGGGTGAAGTACATCCGCAATCGCATGGTGGCCGCCGGATTGCAGTACAACAAAGTGAAAGACACCCGCATTACCCTGGAAGGGTTTTACAAGCAATACGCCAATTACCCCTTGGCCTTGAATGATAGCATTTGTTTGGGTAACTTGGGTACGGATTTCGCGGTTGTGGGCAACGAGCCGGTGAGCTCTGTTTGCGATGGTCGTGCCTATGGAATGGAATTTTTACTCCAAAGACGGAGTCGCTCCGGCCTGTATGGCATTTTGGCTTACACACTCAGCTGGAGTGAGTTTAGCGACAAGAATGGCAATGCGGTCAAGAGCGCTTGGGATAGTCGTCATACCGTAAGTTTGGTAG